>NZ_JACJPU010000040.1:0-51487 GCF_014696235.1 Sphaerospermopsis sp. FACHB-1194
CAGTCCCCAGTCACCAGTCCCCAGTCACCAGTCCCCAGTCACCAGTCCCCAGTCCCCAGTCCCCAGTCACCAGTCCCCAGTCACCAGTCCCCAGTCACCAGTCCCCAGTCACCAGTCCCCAGTCACCAGTCCCCAGTCACCAGTCCCCAGTCCCCAGTCCCCAGTCACCAGTCCCCAAAAAAATCTTGCCCGGAAAAACTGATGACAATAGCGGATCAGGTTGGATAATTTGTTAAAATTACACATCCATTTTGGGAGTCTGGTTAATGACAACAATTTTAGAAGCAAGTAGTATATATTTACTATCATCCCAACTATCATCCCATTTGCTGGCCGTAGCAGAAAATACAAAACAAGTTACCCCGGAATGGTTGCAAGCTTTTATTTTAGGTATTGTGCAAGGTATTACAGAGTTTTTACCGATTAGTAGTACAGCACATTTGTTAATAGTCACCAAAGTATTTGCTTGGAAAGAACTAGGTGCTAAAGATTTTGTGGATGCGATTCAATTTGGTAGTGTGATAGCGATATTATTATATTTTTGGTCACAAATTTCTAGTATTGTTACAGGTGCAATTGCCGCATTTCAAGATCAAGATTGGCAACGAGAAGAATGGAAAATATTGGTGGGTATTGCTGTAGGAACAATGCCGGCATTAATTTTGGGTTTTCTGTTAAAAGATGTTTTACCTGAAAGTGCATTAGTCATTGCTATAATGTCAGTGATCATGTCGATTTTATTGGGTTTGGCAGAAAAGGTTGGAACTCGCAAGCGTGGTTTTGATTCCTTACAAATTCGGGATGGTATTTTGGTAGGATTAGGACAAACTCTAGCTTTAATTCCTGGGGTTTCTCGTTCTGGTTCAACCTTAACTACAGCCTTATTTTTAGGATTAGAACGTGATACAGCAGCAAAGTTTTCATTTTTATTAGGGTTTCCTACTTTGACGATAGCTACCTTATATAAAAGTTTGAAAATTTTTCAGTTGTTTCAGGAAGGGCAATTACCAGATAATATAGTTTTATTATTAGTTATAGGGATTGTTTCCACCTTTATTTTTTCTTATTTATCAATTGCATTTTTGATTAGGTACTTACAAACAAAAAATACATTTGTGTTTGTTTGGTATAGATTAGCTTTTGGTTGTGCTATTTTATTAGCGATCGCCAACGGTTGGCAAGGATAATTTTCCAGGAGTCAGGAGTCAGGGAGAGAATATTAACTTTTGCCTTTTACCTTCTATTCCCCATTCCCCATTGCCTATTCCCCATTCCCCATTCCCTATTCCCTATTCCCTATTCCCTATTCCCTATTCCCTAATATATGTCTACCATTCAACCTGCAAAAATTACCAAGGTGCTACCCGAATCCATCGCTGCTGAAATTGGTTTTGAAGTTGGTGATGCGATAGTTGCCATTAATGGTACAAAACCACGTGATTTAATTGATTATCAGTTTTTGTGTGCAGATGAATTTTTAGAACTTGAAGTATTAGATACTCGCGGTAAAACTCATCAAATTGAAATTGAAAAAGATTATGATGAAGACTTAGGGTTAGAATTTGCAACGGCTTTATTTGATAATTTAATTCAATGTAATAACCGTTGTCCATTTTGCTTTATTGATCAACAACCACCTGGTAAACGTTCCAGCTTATATTTAAAAGATGACGATTATCGGTTGAGTTTTTTATATGGTTCTTATTTAACCTTAACAAATTTACCAGAAAAAGAATGGCAACGCATTGAACAAATGCGGTTATCTCCCTTATATGTTTCTGTTCATGCGACAGAACCAGAAGTGAGAACTAGACTATTAAAAAATCCCCGTGCTGGGCAGATTATACAACAACTTAAATGGTTTCAAGAAAGACGGTTACAAATTCATGCTCAAGTAGTAGTTTGTCCAGGAATAAATGATGGTGAACATCTAGAAAAAACATTAAGAGATTTGACATCATTTCATACAGGAGAAATACCAGCAGTAGCATCAGTAGCAGTTGTTCCTGTTGGTTTAACGCGATTTCGTCCTCAAGAAGATGAACTCGTACCTGTAACAAGAGAAAAAGCCAAAGAAGTAATTTCTCAAGTGAAATTACTGTGCCAAGAATTTAAACAAAAATATGGTTCTAATGTAGCTTGGTTAGCGGATGAATGGTTTTTAATTGCTGGTGCAGAATTACCAAGTGAAGCGGAATATGAAGAATATCCACAACTAGATAATGGTGTGGGTTCTATTCGCTTATTTATTAAACAATTTGCCCATGCAGCTAACGAATTATTACCAGCAAAAATCTTTCCTGCAAAAAAATTAACTTGGGTGGTAGGTAATGCAGTGGAAACGGCATTTAAACCACTGGTTAAACAGTTAAATAATGTAGAAGGTTTGGATGTAAAAATGCGTGCTTTATATAGTGATTATTGGGGGCAAAATATCAGTGTTACCGGATTATTAACCGGACATGATTTACTGTATCATTTAAAAGGGCAAGATTTAGGAGATGGTATTTTATTACCTAGTGTCATGCTCAAACATGGTGAGTTAATATTTTTAGATGATATGACAGTAGAAGAAGTATCGCGTCAGTTGAATATCAGTATATTCCCAGTTGCGGGAGTTGAGGAATTAATCAATACTTGTTGTCAGTAGACAGTTATCAGTTATCAGTTATCAGTTATCAGTTGTCAGTAGTACATCACCAATCGTTCGTTTTCAGACTCAATTTAAAATTTGGATGGGTACAGCAGCAAAGGAAAATCACTATCGAGTTAAAGTATGGGAAAATCAGTTGTTAACTATAGAAAGGTTATTGCGGTACGGTGAGAGGAAAGTAATCAATTCTAACTCAGGGTTAACAGTTCGTTAGGTTATTTATGTTAATCCTGCGGATATTATCAGTAATTGAATTTAATCAATCAGATTTAAGCTCTAAAATTATTAACTTGATATAAATTAATAATTTAGAGCCAGTTTGTCTAGAGATTGAAGTTACTGAAAGCATGATTATGCAAAATGTAAATTGTGCGATCGCCATTATAAATCCATTACTTGTCAGCACTATAATTTGAACAATTTGTGTTCTCTAATAAAACTTTATCTATCTAGAAAATATCGATATTTAATATAAATTTAATGGTGATTTTTAGGTAAATGAACTACATTCTCATAAGCTGTTACACAGCTAAATTGTATAGGTATAACAATTAAACCAGGTAGTAAATCAGTTATGAGTCAGCATGAGAATGAGATGAAGTCCAATATTAAAAAATGTTCTTCCCATTCAGGGGAACGTTACTGGGGTCATGTAGAAGTCATAGAAGAGGGGGAAAATTATCGAATTAGTCGGGTGGAAATTAAACCTAGACACGGTATTAAACCACAAATCCATTATCATCGTCATGAACATTGGGTTGTAGTTTCTGGTGTGGCCAAAGTAACTTGTGGTGTTGAGGAAATATTGTTAAATAGTAACCAGTCAACTTATGTACCTGCTGCAACTTTGCATAAGGTAGAAAATCCTGGTTCTATTCCTTTAGTAATTCTAGAAATTCAAAATGGTGAATATTTAGGGGAAGATGATATAGAACGTCCTGAAGAATAGGTGATTGGTGATTGTTGACTGGGAAGAGTTTTGATCATTATGTATGAATTATGAGGTGAGGATAATTGATAGAGAAAAATGTTAAATTGCCTAATTCTTGGCAATCAATTTTAGCAGAGGAATTAGAGAAACCTTATTTTAATAAACTGCAAGAGTTTTTAAGTGAGGAAAGACAATCTTATAATATTTATCCACCAGAAGAAGATGTTTTTTCAGCTTTTGAATTAACGTCTTATGAAGAGGTAAATGTTTTGTTATTGGGACAAGATCCTTACCATGATGAAAACCAAGCTCATGGTTTATGTTTTTCTGTGAAACCGGGGATTAAACCACCACCATCACTGATGAATATTTATAAAGAATTGAAAGCGGATGTGGGGTGTGATATTCCCAATCATGGTTATTTGGTGAATTGGGCTAAACAGGGTATATTGATGTTAAATGCGGTGTTAACTGTGAGGGCGCACACACCAAATTCCCATAAAAATCAAGGGTGGGAAATTTTCACTGATGCAGTGATTCAAAAGGTTAATGAAAAATCCGATCCGGTGGTGTTTGTGTTGTGGGGTGGTTATGCACAAAAGAAGCTGAAATTAATTGATACTAGCCGACATTTAGTAATTAAATCTGCTCATCCTTCACCCCTTTCTGCACGTAATGGTTTTTTTGGTAGTAAACCTTTTTCAGCTATTAATTCAGCTTTAAGTGGTTGGGGTAAACCTGAGATTGATTGGGAGTTGCCGATTTTGGATTTTGGATTTTAGATTTTGGATTGTTTTTCTGAACTCCAATCTAAAATTGTCAATTATCAATTGTCAATTGTCAATTACCTAAAACCATCCTTCTTGTTCTAGGGTTTCAATTAATTGCAAACCACGGGGATCACCAACTCCCAGCAGTGAAGCTTTGGCATCTTCTCTGACACCCAAATCTTTATCTTCAGCAAAGGCTTGAATTAATGCGTCTATAGCTGTAGCATAGACTACATTAGAAGGTAATTCTTTACACAGTTGACCGATTGCCCAAGCGCAGTTACTACGGATGGCGGGTATGGGGTCTTGAACAAGGGCTTCAATTAAGGGAGGTATTGCACCAATAACTACTTCATAACCCAGAGTTGCCATTTGGGCGAGGGCGCTGGCAGACCAGAGACGGACGGCGGAAATGTCGGTTTTGAGGGCATCTATGAGGGGGTTTAAGGAACGGCGATCGCGGCAGTTGCCTAAAGCCCAAACTACACCTTTTCTGACATAGCCATTAAAATCGCAGTTAAGTTGATTAATTAAGGGTTCAACAGCATCAGGGCTGGGGTTACGTCCCAAGGCATAGGAGGCGCTAACTCTAACTAAAGGACAAGAATCGGTTAATAAGCGAATTAAATGGGGTATGGCTCGTTCATCTTGAATATCACAAAATGCACGGGCGGCTAACATTCGTTGCTGGGATTGAGGATCTTCCAAGAGTGCTAACATTGCCTCTGGATCAGGTTTAACTATTTCTGATTCAGGGGTAATAGGTTCTATTTTGTCTAGGGGGCTTTCTAAATCAGCTTCGTTATCAAGTAGGTTTATATCGTCTTCGTCGTACATAATATTTTTTAAAAAGTAATTATATAGGAGGCAGGAGGCAGAAGGCAGGAGGCAGAAGGCAGGAGGCAGGAGGCAGAAGGCAGGAGGCAGGAGGCAGGAGGCAGAAGGCAGGAGGCAGGAGGCAGAAGGCAGGAGGCAGGAGGCAGAAGGCAGAAGGCAGGAGGCAGAAGGCAGAAGGCAGGAGGCAGGAGGCAGAAGGCAGAAGGCAGGAGGCAGGAGGCAGGAGGTAAATATTTCTTCCCAGTCACCAGTCCCCAGTCACCAGTCCCCAGTCCCCAGTCCCCAGTCACCAGTCACCAGTCCCCAGTCACCAGTCCCCAGTCCCCAGTCACCAGTCACCAGTCCCCAGTCACCAGTCCCCAGTCCCCAGTCACCAGTCCCCAATCACCTAATGAATTTTATCATCCATAGGGATTGAGTTTGATAACCAAGATTTTGATAAAGGTTGAGGGCGGGGGTGTTAGAGGTAAATACTTGGAGTCCGATTTGGCGATCGCCCCTTTGTTTTGCCCAGTTTTCTATATGCTGCATTAATGCCTTAGCTATCCCCCGACGACGATGGGAAGGGACAACATAAAGCAAGAATATGTGAGCATGGCGATCGCCTGTAACTTGGTCTATGGCGTTACCTGCCCAAAGACAGGCTATGGGAACTGGTGATTGGGGATTGGGAATTGGGGATTGGGGACTGGGGATTGGGGATTGGGGACTGGGGATTGGGGACTGGGGACTGGGGACTGGGGACTGGGGACTGGGGACTGGGGACTGGGGACTGGTGACTGGGGACTGGTGACTGGTGACTGGGAAGAAATATTTACCTCCTGCCTCCTGCCTCCTGCCTTCTGCCTCCTGCCTCCTGCCTTCTGCCTCCTGCCTCCTGCCTCCTGCCTCCTGCCTCCTGCCTTCTGTTCCCTGTTCCCTGTTCCCTGTTCCCTGAGTTTCATATACCCACCACAAAGGGGTGTCAGTGGAGAAATATTGTTCCACTGTACAGGCGAGGTGAGAAAAATCTTGAGTAGGAAATAGTTCTTGGTAAGTACGCTGGATAAACTTAACCAATAGTGCTTTGTCTAAGGTAGAACCTCGGCGAATAGAATAGCCGTCCAAAGGAAAGTCAAAATTGGGCATGGGGCGATTCAATTTTGGATTTTGGATTTTGGATTTTGGATTGTTTTGAGTATCTCCAATCTAAAATCTAAAATCTCAAGTTTTCTTTACTGTCACCAGTCACCAGTCACCTGTTCCCTTGTTTACAAATTACTAACTATCACTCCAATGGGTGCGGGTGCGGCCATGTCGGAGGGTAGGAAAATCCGGGCGCTGACTGCGACTAGGGCAATCAAAAATACTAGAACTACGAGTAGGGGGGCGATGTATTGACGAAAAAAAGCCATATTCGGGATTGTAAATAATGAGGTAACTGGTGGAAAACCAGTTAATGTAAATTTTTCTTAATTTATTTTAGCGAGTTTGGAGGCAGGAAAAACTAAAGGTTAACGTGCATCCCGATCCAAATCATCCAGGACTCGTTCACAATACCAATTTTCTGGCATTCCGGGATAATTTTGCTTGGCTTGTTCGATTAATCTTTCGGCTGCGGCTACGTCACCGGATAATCTGGCAATGAGTCGGTTTTTGAGGTAGTTACCTGTAATTTCTTCGTCTACCTGATTAGGTAGGCTGGGAGTGGAGGGCTGTAACTGTTCTCTTTTTAGTTGCCAAAATAAAACGTAGTAGAGTGTGCCAAAAATTAGAACTAAGCTGATTGTTCCCAGGAGAGTGAGGGGGCTAAAGATAAGATATCCTAAAACTAATTGTGAGAGTACGTAGCCCAGTAATAAACCTGTGACAACGAGGACGAATGTACCGACAAGAATTACTACTTGGTTTCCCATATATCCTCTTCTTCTTCAAGTCCTGGTCTGGTTGCTGTCACTGGTTTGGGATTCCAAGGGGCAAAGAAAGGTAATAGGAGTAGTCCCGGTATAGCAGCAACAATACTAATCACAAAAAATAAAGGCCAACTTGTAGTTTTTGCTAACCAACCTGCTGGCGCAACTAGAATATCACGACTGACGGCCATAAAACTAGAAAGTAAAGCATACTGTGTGGCGGAATAACGCTGATTACACATATTCATTAAAAAAGCAACAAAGGCGGCTGTTCCTAATCCTGCACAAAAGTTTTCGATGTTGATTGTGAGTAAGAGAACCTGATAATTTTTCCCAACTTGTGCAAGTAAAAGATAAGCTAAGTTGCTGATTGCTTGCAACCCACCAAATACCCAAAGTGAACGATTCAACCCAATTTTACTCAAAAATGCGCCTCCTGCCAGTGTACCAACTATGGTGGCTATTAGTCCCATGCCACCTTGAATTGCGCCAATGTCGGTTTGAGTAAAGCCTGTTTGCAGCAAAAACGGCGTGGACATATTATTCACAAAGGAGTCGCCGAGTTTATATAAGACTATGAACAGGAGACTTAAAGAGGCGTAAACTATGCCCTGACGCTGAAAAAATTCACCAAAGGGTAAGATGACGGCTGCGGTTAAAGATTCTGGTGGGATGGTTTCTTTTGGTTCTGGTGCAAATAAGGTGGTTATAATACCTACTGCCATAGCCACTGCCATTAATAAGTAGATTGAAGACCAAGGTATTTTATCAGCTAGGATGAGGGCTAATGAGCCTGTGAGTAGTAATGCTATGCGATAACCTAAAACGAATACGGCTGCACCTGCACCCATTTCTAGTTGTTCGAGTATGTCGGTGCGGTAGGCATCGGCGGCTATGTCTTGGGTGGCACTGAGGAAGGCGATGGCTACGGCGTTGATGGCTAGTAGTTGTAGGGCTTGTTTGGGTTGTTGTAAGGCCATGCAGGCGATCGCTATTAATAACCCTATTTGTAAGATAATTAACCAACCCCGTCTCCTGCCTAAAAAGGGCAGTTTAATCCAGTCTAACAAGGGCGACCAAAGAAATTTTAAGGAATAGGGCAAACCAACAAGGCTAAATAAGCCAATGGCAGTTAAATCTACTTTTTCAATGGTCATCCATGCTTGTAAGGTTTTGCTGGTTAAAAATAAGGGTAAACCAGAGGAAAAACCTAGTAATAATAAAGCCGCCATTTTGCGGCTACCGAATACTTTTAATAGCGATTGTACTGGGTTCATGTATTAAAAATTTTTTTACCATTGTTGCTGTTGACATGACTATTGTGTAGTTCATGTCTAGATACGTCTGAACGTTGTAAAATCAGGATTTTACTTTTTTTGTTGCCATTTCTATTAAATCTTCAATTCTCTTAATATTTGGATCTCCGGCTAAGTATCCTATTCCTCGATGTAGGTGTAAACGAAATTGGGTGATGAGGGTTTCTTTATCTGTGTCTAAACCGTCGTTGTGACAACGTTGTTTCAATGCCAATAGCAATATATCAGCCATTTCTCCCCCAAATACTTTCCAGGTTAGTTCTACGTTGCTATCTTGGGGGATGGGTACGGGTGATGGGGGGGCGGTTTCTGCTAGGGAACGACAAAACGCCCATCTGCATAGGATGTTCCATTGTTCTATTTTGGTGTTGCGTTTGAGTTTGAGTAGTTGATCTTTGGCTGTTTGGGATAGTCTAATACGTTCTATTGGTGATTCCATGATTTTTGATTAACGAACTACTACTGTTATATATTTGTAATATTTTGATTTTGGGCAATATTACGCACTAAGCGATTCAGAAAACGGAGGCGCGAAATATTGGTGTTCCTTGTTGTATTTCTATTGTGATCGCACCTTCTAGGGGTAAGTTGGTGGGAAGTTTTTGTAAGGTTGGTAGTAAGGGAGTTGTCATATTTAACTTTGTGAAATACTAGATGATATTCTACCAAAAATAACCGTCTTTTATTGTAGTTTCTCTTTTACCGGAGTTATATTGCAAGAGGTATTCACGGGCGATCGCTTCGTTTTCTCTCAGGAGTTCTACTTCTTTTTTGGCTATTTCTGTGTCGGTGGAAAGTAAGATTACTTGATGACTCGCTGCGGGAAAGTATCTTTCTACTAGGTTGTTTCTGTGGGATGAGTCGAGTCTTCCTAGTGGTGTGTCAATAGCAACGGGTAAACGTTTTCCTGATACTTTTGCTAAACCCCAAAGGAAGGCGATCGCTAATAGTTGTTTTTCTCCTGCTGATAGGCGATTTTTAGGTACTGGTTTTCCTTTTAAATCATATAATGATATACTAAATGTCTGGGCATCAATGGCAATTCTATGAACTAAATCTGATTTATGCAGAAGATAAAGAAAACAGTTTTTTACTTCTTCTTCTAATTTATTCAATTTCCTTAATGTCAATTTTTCTCTAAATATCTTTAAGGTTGCTTGTACTTTAGTGACTGCATTAATTAAATGTTCTGTACTTTGATATTTCAAACTATCGCTAGTATAGTTAGTTAGTTCTTTTTTGGTTTTTTCAATTGTTGCTTGTAATTCTAATAAATGACGTTTTAAAAACTCTACATTACTATTTGCTTTATTCCATTCTCTTTCGGCTTTTTCCCTAGCTTGTTGTAATTCTGCATAAGCTTCTGGTGCTGCTGCTGTTTGAATTTGTCTGTCTATGGTGAGTATTTGTTCTTCGTAATTTTGCAGTTCTAATATTTTAGCATTAGCTGTATTTTTGGCAATTTGTAAACGATAGACGAGATTATCTAACAAAGTTAAACTTTCTTCATCAGCATTTAACCAAGTGGTTTCTGTAGATGAATTAACAGCATATAATTTATCAATATCTTCAACTAAGAAATTTTGAATACTGTTAATTTTCTCTAATTCTAAATTTAGCTGATTGAGCAAATTTAGTAAACGTTGATCTCTAGCAATTAACACATCCTTTGCTAATTGCATTTGTTGAAATTTTAACTCTTTTTCCCCTTGGGTTTGAATTTGGGATAATAAATTAGGAATTAACCCTAATGGTAGCACATCTTCCGCTAATTCACGTAATGATTTACGGATATTTTCTGCATTTTGAACTTGATTTTCTTTTTGGGTGTCTAGTTGACTACGTTCAGCAGCGAGTTTTCCACCTTCAGAAATATATTTATTTAATGCTTCATCATATTGAATTTTTAAATCTTTTAAATCTGTTTCTAATTTTTCTAATTCTTTTTGTTTATTATTTTCTTTTTGTAATTGTTCTGCTAAACGGTTTTCTAATTCTTCTAATTTAGCTAAATCTTGTTTATCAGCAGTTTCCTTTTTTTTACGATTCACTAATATTTCTAAATCTACTGCTAATTTATCAGCTAATTCTAATCCTAAAAGTCCATTAATAGCATCTACAACTACAGCAGGTGGTATTTCTTGTTCTGCAAGTTCTTTTACTTGTTCCCCATCAAACAGAAATAAATTAGAAATACCTAAAGGGAGAATATTTTCTATATATTCATCCCAAATAGTAGCTAAAGAATCAACAGGCCAAGTTTCATCTTTTCCTAAAATTCCTAATGAGTCTTTACCGTCTTTGGGATTTTTTTCCCAAGTTCTCACTACACGATATTGAATTGGTTTATCGTCTTCGATGTGTTCAAAAACTAATTCAATTCGGGTTTTATTAATGGTATCAGCTTGACTATTGACACATTGAGTTAAAAAATCATTATAACTCAAGTTTCCTCTAGTAGAACATTGGGCGCGTTGTCCATATAATGCGAGGCGAATAGCATCCATTAATGTTGTTTTTCCGCCACCATTCATTCCTCCTAAAAGGATGATAGGGCGAATATTATCTTGATCTATTCTGGGATCAAGGTTGATGACTTGTCTACCAGCGTAGGGACCGAAGTTTTGCAGTACGAGTTCTAGGAAGATCATGAGAGTTAAAATTTAAAAATTAATAGTTTTTTAAACGAACCACAGAGGCACAGAGAAGCCAATTTCTAGAACGAGAAATGAAGGATTTATTTTTACCTTTTATCACCAATTCTAAAAATTTGATTAGCTGTTAAATTCAAGTTAGGAAATGCCGCAGAAATTAACACATCATTTCCTGTAAATTGACTAACTTGATATTCTCCTTCAATTAAATTATGTATAGAAATTGTTGGTTGTTTAGGATTACCAATATATCTTCTTCCACCTAAACCTAGATAGTCAGTGATCCAATATTCAGAAATACCTAATTTTTCATATTCAGCTAATTTGATTAAATAGTCATCTTGCCAATTTGTGCTAACTAATTCAATTACTAAACGGACCGTTTCACCTTGGGTAATTGTAGAACGTTTATTCCATAAAGGTTCATTATTAATGACGTTCCAATCTAAAACAATGACATCGGGATTATAACCAGATTTGGCAGAATCTACTGGTTTAATAATACATTGTCTGGGGATAAAATAAGGTAGGTTATTTTGTTCGATTTGTACACTTAATTTCTGTGCTAAAAATCCTGATACCTGTTCATGTGTTCCCGTCGTTTGCATTTCAAAAATGACTCCATCATGTAATTCAAACCGTCCATATCCATCTGGATACCAGTCAAGAAATTCTTCTAAGTCTATAAGTTGTGGTAATGTTTGTAACATAATCTACTCCTCTTTTTTCTTAAATTTCATACTCGCAAAATTTGCTGGTTTATTTGGTTGTTCATTCTCTTCTTTTTCTGCTGTTTCACCGATATTTAATTGTTTAAATGCTGCGCGAATTGTGGCTATATCTCCTTCACTTGCTGCTTGTCGTAAGTCTCTTTTAAAATGGGCATAATCAATAGCATCTTGTTGAGAACGAGAACTGGTTTCAAAGCATTTTTCTAAACTATCAAAAATCCCTACTCGGCGCGTTTTTTTCTTAAATTGTCTTTCTGTATCTAACAATTTCGCCATTAGTTCTAATTGCATTGCGTCACCTTCACAGATTTCTTCTAATACTTCCCATTCATCGCTACCCAGTAGGCTATAATCTGCACCAGGACGGGGATCTTTAAATTCTTCTCCTGTCACTTCTTGATAAATTCGGGGTAAACTATCATCAAATTCGTGTTTTTCTTCTAACCATATCCGGCGAATTTCGCTGAGTTCTTCCATAGATATTAAGGTGATATCTCTCATGTTTTCCGGGGCAGTGTGTCTGATTTGTTTTTCTATTTTTAATAGTTTCCTTAACCAATATTCTCGCCAATATTTTGTATAAGGTCCGTGAATTGGTTCAACAGATATTTCACCATCTACATTACGTTCAAATAGTTGCACTTCTCCCCAGATACGGCGAAAATCTCTTTTATTTCTATCATCTCTGATATCTAATTCATTACGCATATCTAAGAGAGGCTGCATCCATTCTTTTTCTTCATCATTTTGAATCATTGCCTCCATTGATTTATCTTTATTAACAATTGTGCAAACCCAGCAACCAAAACGGGAATCACCACAACTAGGAGTAGAAGTATCAACAACTAAAGGACATTCATTATCTGCTGTTGCACCTCTATACATAGTAAATAAATCTTTATTGCTATATCCCCAAGGATTTTCCCACTGATTCAAATAAATCCAAACTTCATCAGTTCGCCAATCTTCTATAGGAAGGTAAATCATAGAATTAGGTCTACTAGGATTAAGATTCATGTGATCGCGTATTCGCCATTCTCTATGTTTAGCCATTGTTATAGAACGTTTTACGCTTTCAGCCTTACGAGTACCCAATACAAGAATTACTTCACCAGTAGCTTGAATTACTTCTCTAATAAAGCTGTCAGTTGGTTTAATTTTCAATCTATCGGTACACCAACGCATACGATTACGTGGTGCTGGGTAGCCTTTACCTATTAAGTTAACCCAAAATGTATCTTTAACTGCCGGATAAAGCAGATGCGGTTCAAGCGGTATTCCTTGTTCTTGCGCTGCTATTTTCATTTGTTTTAGAGAGTTTTTTACCCAAGTAGCAACTAAAGGATTTTCTACTAATGTATCTGTGGTAATAACATGAATAGTTTTAGTTCTTTTTTCTGGTGGAAGTCCAGAAATAGCATTCCAAATAAGTTGTAACGTTGCTGTACTGTCCTTTCCCCCAGAATAACCCACAACCCAAGGTATCGCATCCAAACAATATAATTCCTGAATTTCTGTGGTGAGAACTTGAATATAGTCTACCAATTCCGCCACAGTACGATTTTGCTGATTTTTACTGTCTGTTTGTGGTGCTATAGTCATGACTCCCTACCTGTAATTATATAGATGTACCTGGATTATATGTATTGAGATAAATGCAAATTCAAAAATTATTTATACTAAGTTAGTTTACATTAACTTTTAAAAATTGTTTTTAAAAACTATACTTTTAGTATCCAATATTTTGGGAAAATAAGCAACTCAGTCTCCACCTTAGTTTTTAAAAATTAACCTTATGGACAGCCAATTTGAACAAAATTGTAACATTTCTCAACAGTACACAGAAAATGAAACTCAAGGTCAACAGATGTTATCTACATTACTCAAGACATTTTTTGACAAACAAGACCAAATTCTAGTTCAGCAAACAAAAATGGGAGGTGTTGAAGCTTATGTGGGTTCTGTTACTTTAGAATGGTTTGCAAAGAGAGTTAATTTTGCTTCTACATTACCTCTGTTGCAAAAAAATTATAATTCCGAAACCGAGAATATTGAAATTGATGCAGATAGTATTGATGAAGTTCAGCAACGTCCGTTAGATTGGTCGCGTCAAGCTGCGTTAGTACAATATTTAGCATCACGAAAAAACCATAAGTTTCCCCCGGTATTGGTTGTAATTAATCAATCTTGGGTTGATAATGCAAAAGCAGATGAGTGGAATAGTGAAGGACGTGCTAAAAAAGCTACTACAGATTTTATTCCTCTAGATAAAAATGGTTCTTTTGGTTTGTTAAATGTAGCGGAAGAAAATGTTAGTATTTATGCTTTAGATGGTCAGCATAGATTAATGGGAGTTCAAGGTTTATTAGAATTACTGCAAACTGGTAAATTGAGAAGATATAAAAAAGATAAAACTCATAGTGATAGTTATATTACTCTCTCAGAATTGATAGATGATTCTCAAATTGATGTTGATGATCTGCAAAATTTACCACAGGAAAAAATCGGCATTGAGTTTATTTGTGCGGTGAATGCTGGAGAGACTTATACAGAAGCAAAACAACGAGTTAGGTCTATTTTTGTTCATGTAAATTTAATGGCTGCACCTTTAACAAAAGGTCAATTAACCCAGTTAAATGAAGATGATGGTTTTGCAATTGTAGCGCGAAAGATTGCGGTGACACATCCACTTTTGGCAGAGAAAGAAAAGCGCAAACCGCGTATCAATTGGAATAGTGCTACAGTAGCAAAAAATTCTACTGTTTTGACTACACTGCAAGCTTTACAGGATATGTCTACTACATATTTAGGGCAAAAATTCCCCCATTGGAAACCTTTAGAAAAAGGGTTAATTCCTCAACGTCCAGATGATGAAGAATTACAAGAAGGAATTGCAGATTTTACAGAATTATTTGATTATTTAGCGAGTCTTCCCAGTTATAAAATTTTAGATCATGAAGATACACCAAATTTAAGACGCTTTAGTTTTGAAAAAGGTGGTGGTGAGGCAAATATTTTATTTCGTCCGGTGTCTCAAGTTGCTTTAGCGCAAGCTTTGGGAATTTTGGTTTTTAAAAAAGGTATGTCTTTAGAAGCCATCTTTAAGAAGTTGCGAAAATTTGATCGTCAAGGTGGTTTTAGTGAAATGGAGTTTCCCCATTCTTTATGGTATGGGGTTTTATATGATCCGAATAAAAAGCGGGTTCAGGTTTCAGGAAAGGAGTTAGCGGTGAAGTTGTTGGTTTATATTTTGGGGGGAATGACTGAAAAAATGGAGGTTGCACAATTGCGTAAAGCTTTAGCTGATGCGAGAACGATGGAAGATAATACTATTGGTTTTGATGGAAAGTTGGTTGATCCGCAAGATGTAGGTTTACCACCAGTTTTATAGTTATTGCTGAAAAATGTTTTGACGATGCCATTGTAAAGCTTCAATATCTGGAAAGTATTTCTCTATTTTAGGCAATATGAGTTTTTCACCATGAAAATCTTTTATTGGTTTAGCGTGGGGAGATACTTCTTCTAATTCTTTACTAACAATAATTTTGTATTTATCATCAACACCAAACCAACCTCTATCAAATGCCCAATGATGATTTTTACATAAGGCTATACCGTTATGTATTCTACTATCATAAAATTGGGAAAATGGTTTTATGTGTGCGCCATCTACTATATTTTGATTGAGATTTTGATTAACCATTAAACCACAAAAAGCACATTGACAACTATATACAGAAACTACTGCTTTTCTAAAGAAAGCATTTCTAACTAAAGTTTTTCTTAAACTATATTCAGGGTTATTATCTATGATATTTCTTTCTTCATTATCTATAAAAGAAGAATCTTTTTCAAAATTCTGATTTATTTGTGCAATATCATCTATATTGTTGCCATCCTGTGAAAACCAATTAGATACCAATGAATCTACTAATTCCTTTCTTGTTATTTCATTTTTAATCAAATAAAATAATTCTATGTCTAAAGACGCATAACTAACATCATTTTTTAATTTAGGAATTGTTTGAGGACGACCTCCATCATATTCAGAACTATATTGTAAATGCCAAAAATCATCATTTTTAAGATGAAAAAATGGAAGTGCAAAATCACTGCTTTTAAAAGGAGAAGATGTCATTAAATTCCAGTATTTTTTAAATATTTCGATTAAGGTATCTGAAATATAAATATAATTTTCGTTCATGAAATCACTGCTAATTAACTCCATAACAGAAAGTATCAGTATAGGTTTGTTGAGTGCGTCTCCCTTTTTTTTTGTTTTGTATACTTTAATTTTGGAGAAACAATTACAGTAGTAATCTAAAGTTCTATCTTCTGAGATATTAGAGTTTTGAATCATGTTGATATTGGTAATAATTGGTTGGTTATTAACCTGTGTTATCAAAGCAATTGAAGAAATTAAATAAATCTTGTTAAATCAAAATCTCCATCAAATTCTTCTGGAAATCGTTGATGATGTAGAAATAATAAAATACGTTCTGAATAGTCTACAGCACCACGAAGTTCTCCTCTCAATATTTCAAGTCCACCATTAGCGTATTCTTCAAATATACGATTTCTTATTTCATTATTATTACCATCATTAAAAGACAAGAGTGAAATATTTTCAGTATCAGTAACCGCTAAAAGGTTTATAACTACATCATAACTTCTAACGATAAACTGTTCTTGAGGAATAGGAGATGGTTCACGTTTAGAAACTTCCTCAAAAGGAACACGCTTCTTATACTTAACCCCCAAAGCAGCAGCAAAAACAATCACATCAGCGAAAGTTTGAAAAGGACCATTTCCCCCATCAGAAGAAATTAAAGACTTCACCAAATCAGCCTTATCCTTAGCCACCCTGATTCTACCAGATTCCGCCATAATCTTAAAATCTCAACTCCCAATATTTTACAACAAATGGTACTAACTAAAATCAAAACTTTGCTTTCTTCCCTTTGCGTCTACCCTGCGGGATCTCCTGACGGAGATTGCGTCTTTGCGTGAGAAAAAAAATAAAACACAGATGAACACAGATAGACGCAGATAATATTTGTCATCAAAAATTAACCTGCTTGATCCTTAAACTCTTCATTTTCTCCCACCAAAACCACATTCTCATAAATCAAAGACAAAGGAAACTGAAAATCAACACTTGTTAAATGAACCTCATCACCCTCAACAAAAGGATGTAATTCCCAAAAACCCCGATCATTTAACCTAAAACATTCTAAACCGATTTTTTGAGAATCAATCAAAACATATTCCTGTAAACTAGAAAAATTGCGATATTTTTCAAACTTTTTACCCCGATCATAAGCTTCCGTACCCGGAGAAAGTACCTCAACAATTAAACAAGGAAATTGCAAAAACTTAATCGCTTGTCTATCTTGAGGATGACAACTCACCACCACATCAGGATAGAAAAAAGGTCCATTTTCAGAAACTCCAACCTTTGCATCTGACATCAAAGCACTGCACTTACTTCCCCGTAAATGACTTTTCAAAGCAGAAGCTAAATTTAAAGCGATCGCAGCATGAGGAATAGTACCTCCAGTCATTGCAAAAACTTCACCATCAAGATATTCATATTTAATTTCCTGCAACTCTTCCCACTCTAAAAACTCTTGGGGAGTCAAATAAAACCGATCAGAAATAGCAACCATTTTTCCTTTCTCCTTTTGCGTTCTTCCCTTTGCGTCTTTGCGTCTTTGCGTGAGATAAAAAATAGAACGCAGATAAACACAGATAAACGCAGATAATTTTTTCTGTTTCTCTCTGCGTCCTCTGCGTCTGTAGCGGTTCGTTCCTCTTCTACCTTTCCACCTCCACAATTTCAGTATACTCAAAACCACTAGGACTTTGACGAATCAGATAATATTTCTCCCCATTCACCTCCATAAAATCCTGTTCACAGTCAGGTTTAGAAGAATAATAAGTTAACACATATTCCTTACCAATTCTTTCTAAAATTTCCTCCTCAACCTCCACCCTCCATTGAGTTTTCGTCACTAAAACCACTAACTGATTTGCTAATTTAGGAATAGTTTGTGCAATGTGACGACGAGAGTTAGCGTCTAAACTTCCAAAAGGTGAATCCATAACAATAGGAAAAGTGCTACTATCAGGAACCATCATGATTTTTCGTTTTTCACTCCATTCCCGCACTTTATCAATAATACTCGCAATAAATGATAAACTAAGAATTTGATTTTCTCCCGTAGATGCTGCTACCAGTGCTTCTATTCCTGTGGTATTCTCAACTAAAGTTAGTTCATATTTTTCCGTAATCTTAGGAATATAAGGAGTGACAGAAATTTCCGAAAATATTTCCTGTACTCGCTTTTCTAACTGCAATCTAAATTGTTTCTCCTGTCTATTTTTCACCTCTGTTAATCTTTCAATTGCGTCTTGAGTTGCAATAATACGACGCTGTGCTAAAATTTGTCTTCCTTCATTTTGTTTTTGTTTAGCAATTTGTTTGACTAATACATCAACTTCTGTTTTCAGGTGAGAAATTTCCTGTTGGTTTGCACCTTGTTCTCGGTTTAATTCATCAATTTTCCCTTCAATTCCATCTAACCGTTTTTGTAAACCGCTAATATCTTCATTGGGATCTTTTCTCAAGATTTCTTCAATATTATCTAACTCACCTTCTATTTGGGAAAGTGAGGTTTTGATCTGACTAATTCTTGCTTGTTCTCTGTTAACATTATCCCAAAAAATATCCGCTTGTTTATCAATATCATCAACTTGCGCTCCCATTCTAATTGCTGTTTCTTCTACAGAGGAAGATCCGGTTTTTTTCAAAAGTGATTTAACGTGAAAATGTCCATTTCCTCCTTCTTTTAATTCTGCTCCACAAATACATCTTCCTGTTTGAATTAATTCCGCGACAAATTCTTTAGAAATTCCTGATTTTAATTCTCCTTTTTGTTTTAATTCGCTGATAATTCCCCGAAAATTTGCATTTGTTTGACCTAATAATACTGTGTATGCTTGTTTGGAAATAATCTTTTTCAGTGCTTCTTTAGTTTTTTTCAGTTCTTCATAACTACTACGTTTTTGAGTTTCTAAACTTTCTCGTCTTTCTTGTAATTCTCGCACTGCACTGAGTTCTATCAACCGACTGCTGATATCTTTTTTAAATGTCTGTTGATTTTCTAACTCTTTTTTAATTTCTGTTTGTCTTTTATTAATTCTTTCCATTTCTTGTTCTAGTTTACTTTGCTCTTTTAATAATTGTTTAGTTTCTGCATCACCAATAGCAGCAAGTTCGTTATCTAAGGTTTTCTTTGCTTCTTTTAAATGTCTAATTGCTAAGTCAATTACTTTCACTCCTAAAAATGTTTCTGTTGCTTCTGCTATTTCTGCTTTTTTATCAGACCTCACAATTTCTTCTATGCGTTCCCCATCAAAAAAGAAATATTGATGTAAACTTGCTGGTAATATATTATTGATAATCTCTTCTGCTTGTTCAATGGGAAAATACCATTTACCGTCATCTCCTACGGTTTGAATAATTAATTTTGTTTTTGTTGCTTCCATGTTGGTAGCATTTTTATAAACTCGACAGGTGCGTTTTGCTCGGTATCGGTTTCCTTCATGTTCCCAACCAACTTCTACCCAACATTCTACAGGTTGTTCATTTTCTACTTCTGCGATCGCTCTTTTATTTACTAACTGTTCTGTCGCAGCAAACGCAGCAGTAAATTTTTCATATAACACCCAGGTAAACGCATTTAATAAACTGGTTTTACCTGCTCCATTATTCCCATGAATTATTGTAGTATTTTTAATATCTCCCGTCGCAATGGTAATTTCTGGAGTCTGTCCATAAAAAGAACGAAAATTACAAAGTTTAATCGAGGTTAGTTTCATTCCTGCACCACTTCTTTCACTGCTTCTTTGATTATTCCTAAAATATCATCATTAATTGCACCTTTGCTTTTTCTCGCAAGTCTTGATTTTTCTAACCTACAAACTCTCTCAATTATCTGTTTAACTTCCGGTGGTGCAGTATTAATTGGTGCTTGTACATCTTCAATATTTGATTCTGTAGACATAACGGGTTGTAAAAATAGACTTTTCTATCTATTTTAACCATCTTTGTCAACATTTAGTAATCAGTTATCAGTTATAAAACTTTATAATTTCTAATTTAATATAGATTTTTAATTATGAAACTGCATCAAAAATAGGTAAAAATTTATGATTTGGCGGCTGGAAAGGGATTGCTTTTTTTATTTATTCCTGGTAGAGTTATCTTTACAAGCTCTAATAATGGGATGTAGCTTAGTTTAAAAATTTTAGCAACACTCCATTATATTAGAATAGTACCGCGCCCCCAGCGCCGAGTCAACCCCTCAACTATCAATTTTCGCCCCCCCAAGAAAGAAAAATAAATGAAGAAATCTATAGATATAGCATTTACCAAGTTAGTGAGGTACAGAGTTTTTTGTCTTTGGGAATTGGGAATTGGGAATTGGGAATTGGTAGCAGTAAATAAATGAGGGTGTACCTCATGAGACTGGGAAACGCTATAGATGCGATGCCCACACAAAAAGATGGTAGTACAGTACGGCGTAAATAAACCAAGTATTAGATAGCCAAAACTTTACCCTTATATGTCCACTTGAAAGGTTTAGCCATTGTTTAGCCAAATTCCATGAAACTGGGAATTAATTACCAGGCTTTATTTACGCTGTTTGTTGAGATTCAGTTTCTACCTTCTGTCCAATTTTGGGTTCTGTACCTGTCAGCAACCTTTCAATATTACTGCGATGACGAATAATTACATATAAACCCCCAGCAATACTAAACAAAACATAAGCTAAAGGTTGCTGGAAAACCACCATCAAAATAGAAACAGCAACAGCACCAGAAATAGAACTTAAAGAAACGATTTTAGATATAGCAATAACTACACCAAAAACCCCCAAGGTAGCCAAACCAACCGGCCAATTCATGGCTAATAAAATACCCAAACTGGTAGCCACAGACTTACCACCAGTAAAACCTAAAAAGATTGATTTACTATGTCCTAAAATTGCCCCTAACCCAACCAAAGTTACTAACCAAGGTTGCCATAATTGCACATTTAAATTTGCAGGTATGACATTATAACCAGGAGCAAAATTGAATAAAGCATAAACCAGATTTATGGCTAATACTCCCTTCAAACAATCAACAAATAACACAAAAGCCCCCGGACCTTTACCCAAAGTTCTCAGAACATTGGTGGCACCAGTTGAACCAGAACCAACTTCACGAATATCAATACCTTTTAATAACTTACCTGCAAGATATCCAGTGGGAAAAGAACCCAAAAGGTAAGCTAATAAAACCACTACCCCACACAAAGTCAACCAAATAGCCATAATTTTATTAGAAGTTCAGAAGTTCAGAAGTATGGCTAACGCCACGCTTACTTCGACTGCGCCCTTCGACACCGCCCTTCGACACCGCCCTTCGACACCGCTCAGGACAGGCTCAGGACAGGCTCAGGACAGGCTCAGGACAGGCTCAGTACAAGTCGCTATCAGGAGTCAGGAGTCAGGAGTTATTTATTTTGGATTTTGGATTTTGGATTTTGGATTTTGGATTGTTTTTGTTAACTCCAATCTAAAATCTAAAATCTAAAATCTAAAATTTTTTTCCCCAGTCACCAATCACCAATCACCAATCACCAGTCACCAATCACCAATCACCAGTCACCATTCCCTATAATTAAAAATCATCATCAAAATCTCGATCGCGCATCATTTTCGGATCTGGTGCAAAAGCTAACCACAAAGGGAATTGTAATAAGCCTAAACTAATTTGCTCCTCAGAATCATCAATGATAATTAACGGCATTTGATTAGATTTAACTAATCTATCTGCTTTTTGGGCTAAAGCGTTAGGTGATTCAAATAATACCACACCTCTGTCTGGTCCAAAATCAGGACGACCAATACCTAAACAATCTTGTAAACCCCGTCGCCATTCGCCCAAACGTTCGGGACTATTAGCTAAAATCAGAGTACGTAGGCGATCGCCTCCGGCACTACGCTCCGCGTAATCGCCATATAATTTATGTAAAATCGAAATTGCCGCTGAAGCAATCAAAATATTCTGCAAACGACTACCCATTGTCCGCAGCGCACCCCGTCCTCCTAAGGTAAAAAACCAGTTAGATACTCTTTCAGCGTGAACAGGTTCAAAAGTGCGCCTTAACTGCCATGCAGGACCATAATAATCTGGTTGGTTGCGATATTGATCAATTAAACGGCGAATTTGTTTTGTTGTATCTTGAAACTGTTGTTGGGCAAATTGCAAAGTCTGAGACTGTTCTTCAACAGGTTTGGATTCTTTTTTCGCCTCTTTTATGGCTGGTTTTTCTCTTTCTTTTTCCCTCACAGCCGGCACCAGTTGCAATTGTTCCGCTGCGGCTGCCAAATCTTGTAAACTACCTGTGAGATAATCTTTAAAACCCTGTACCCGAATAGCCAAATCTTGAGACGTACCTGCAAAAGTCGTTCGCATTTCATTTCTAATGCGTTCTTGTCGTCGTTCTAGCTGTTCTACAGAAATTTGCAATGCCTGTTTACGTTGTTCTAACAATGAAAGGGACTCTTGCACCATTTTCGAGAGTGCTGTTTGAGTTTCGCTAACCTGTCCCTGAAGGGTTTTGTAAGTAATTTGCAGTTGAGATATTTCTGCTTTGAGTGCGGCTTCGGTTTCCTGTAACTCAGCTACTCGTTGCGCTGCTACTGCATATAGTGAATTAAATTCTGATTCTGATTCCAGGAATTTATTATCTATTTTTTCTACTGTTTCTACTGTTTTTGACGTTTGTGTTTCTGTGTTCATCATTGCAGACTCTACATCAACTTCCTTTGCTGATGGTTGTGCTGGAGTTGATGTTTCTGTCTCTAATGGTGAATCATCCGATAAATTTGCTGATATTTCCGCCTGTTTTTCATCTGTGGAAATTTCATGCGGCGTTTCTTCCCACCAGTCATCTATCGGTTTTGGAGTTTGGGATTCCTCTGGGTTCATAAATAGGATTGTAATTATTAACGCGACTAAATTATAGCCGTAGTACGGGCGTTTTTCGGGCAACCACGGGGGGTTTGCCCCTACGGACTCCTGACTCCTGCTATAGTTATCAGTTATCAGTCTACCAACCGTTGACTATTCATATTCTGGGACAACGTTCTTCTAAGCAAGATTTTAAGGTCTTGGGGTCAAATAAAATCGGTAAAAAGTGAATGCTGTTGATTTCTTTAAAGTAAAACAAAATGGGAACTCTATCCCAAAAAATCCGCCAGTTTTGCCATTCTCGGTAAGGAAAACGCCGAATTAACTTTTCACCCCGGTAAAGATCAAAATCAGTAGCAGTAAATTGAAATCGCAAGGTTACAGCTTGCAACATTAAAAATAATCCTAGCAGTGCGATCGCTCCTCCAACCCAAGGTTGCAAAAGCAATATGGGAATAGAACCAAGCACCAACACAATAGGGATATTGTAACTTGGCTTGAGTTCCACCGTAGATAGGGCGTTAGGTACTGATGAAGTAGTCATAATTTTAGGGAATAGGGAATAGGGAATAGGGAATACGGAATCAGGGGAGATAGGGAGGTTGCTAACCCAATCACCAACCACCAATCACCAATCACCAATCACTAGTCATCATCAGAGTCCAGGAGTGAATCCCCCACCTGTTCCCTGAAACATTAACCATGATAGAAAAAAGTTGCTAATAAAAATAATCAGCAGGGCGGTAACAACGGCAGTTGTGGTTGATTGTCCCACACCTTTCGCTCCTCCTGTGGTGGTTAAACCCCAACTGCAACCAATAATAGCAATTAAAACGCCAAAGCAGCCTGCTTTAATCATGGCGCTAACGATGTCCCAAATATCCAAGAAGTTACGGGCTGAGTCTAAAAATACTGTATCTGAGAGGTTGTAAATATTGATGGCAACTATTAGTCCCCCACCCATGCCAGTAACTAAGGATAACAAGGTTAAGATAGGCAGCATTAATAAACAAGCCAGGATACGAGGAATAACTAAATAATCAATGGGGTCTGTTTTTAACATCAACAGGGCATCTATTTGTTCTGTAACCCGCATTGTGCCAATTTCAGCGGCAAATGCAGAACCAACTCGCCCGGCTAAAATCACTGCTGTTAGCACTGGTGTCAGTTCTCTGGTTAAGGCTACTGCTAATACTCCCCCAACTAAGTTTCCTGCGCCAAAGTTGATAAACTCCCGTGCTACCTGTATTGTAAATACTGCACCTACAAAAACGGCCGTCAATAAGGCGATAAACAGGGAATCTGGACCGACGGCGGCTAGTTGTTCTAAGGTATTACGGCGATGGATTTTGCCTTTCATCAGGTGAACTATCACTTGTCCACCTAAAAAAATCGCTGCTAGTAATCGCTGGGTCCATGCACCTAAACCGGATTTGGATATAGTCTGGCTCAATGTTTTCTATCTAACTCAGTGAATGCTTTAAGAATAGCGAAAGTTATTGGTTTTTTGTCATTAGTCATTAGTCATTAGTCATTAGTTATTTTTCCCAATCCCCAGTCCCCAATCCCCAAACATTAACTTAGTTTAAAGATTCTCTCAGAAAATTAAGCAGCTTATTTTGCTTGATTAAATATGTTACGACGTTGTTAAACGCCAAAAATCTTGATATATCAGGTATTTTACCCTTTGGAAGCCATCAACATAGCCTCATCACTTGAGGGTTATATTAACTTTTCTTTTAATGAAAACTTAAGATTTTTGACAAATTAACTTTTCAGGAGCGATCGCACGTATTGTAGAAATTAACGTACTGCTTCTTGGCTATCATTCACCTTACTCTTGGAGATTGCCTGATTATGAATCTTTTTACCAACTTTCTCCGATCTTTCTTGCTTACTACTGTTTTCAGTTTTATTGCTCCGATATTCTTGGTGGGCGGTATATTAATCTGTTTATGCCTTTTTGGCTTTGTCCCCGGTTTGCAAGGACTAACTGAAGAAGTACCCGCTCAGATTTTGCATTTTCTGGCTACTTTTGGTACTGGTAGTCCTATCAATGGCTTATTTGTTATCAGTCTTACTTTCGGTTTTGTGGGTGGGCTTTTTGATATCTATGCTTATTATCGGTATCAAATACTGCGTATTGATTCCTAAGTAACTCAGAAAGTTAGATAACGTCTCTCTTTGATTTAATGACAATTAACAACTAAATTAACTTTCTTATAAACAAATCTGCTGCTATCCCTGACTTTAACTATTTTTTGGCATAGCTCAGTTATTGCTGTGATTTTTTGTAAGTAAGGTTTTTTAGTCATTAGTCGCTTGTGACTAATAACTCTGCATTATGCTGTTAAATTGTGCTGTAAAAAAAGATAGATGTATGAGCAACTGTATAATTGCTGTACTGTTACCAACTTAGATTGTGTTTTGGAAATGGTGATTTTTGACAATCACGCAACAAACCAGTACAGAGTTTGGTTGAGAATGGAACATTTAAAGAAATATTCCTTTATTAAGAAATATAGCAAACAACACTATAAACCAAATCTAAAAATTTCCTTAAAATTTAAATAGCTTCATACTTGCTGGTTTAATCTTCTGAAAAGAGTCGAAGAGGTCATCTGACCGCTGGACAATTTATATTAAATCTATTAACTGATTAGATTACTCATGATCTGGCCGTTTAAACCCAAGTTTCGTAAACAAATTGCTCGGATTGAAATAACTGGTGCGATCGCCAGTGCTACCCGCAAACGAGTGTTAGAAGCCCTAAAAACAGTAGAAGAGAAAAAATTTCCCGCTTTACTGCTGCGTATTGATAGCCCTGGGGGTACTGTAGGAGATTCCCAAGAAATATACAGCGCCTTGAAGCGATTGAGCAAAAAAACCAAAATCGTAGCGAGTTTTGGCAATATATCGGCTTCTGGAGGCGTTTATATTGGCATGGGAGCGGAACACATTATGGCTAACCCAGGCACAATTACAGGTAGTATCGGCGTGATTTTACGGGGAAACAACTTAGAACGTCTGTTAGAAAAAGTAGGTGTTTCCTTTAAGGTGATCAAGTCTGGACCTTATAAAGATATATTATCTTTTGACAGGGAACTGACAGAACCAGAAGAAAACATCCTGCAAGAATTGATAGATGTCAGCTATCAGCAGTTTGTAGAGACAGTAGCACAGGCTCGTTCCTTGGAGGTAGAAACAGTTAAAAATTTCGCTGATGGGCGCATTTTCACCGGAGAACAAGCCTTAGAATTAGGGGTTGTAGACCGTTTGGGAACAGAAGAAGATGCACGACGCTGGACAGCGGAATTAGTCGGACTTGATCCAGAAAAAACTCCTTGTTATACGCTAGAAGAACGTAAACCATTATTGAGTCGAGTTCTACCAGGTAGTAGTCAGTCGAAATCACAAATTGCGGCTGGAATTGATTGGCTGGAATTTGAAATGTCTACAAGTGGTTTACCCTTGTGGTTATATAGACCGTAGATTAATTGTCAATAGTCACTAGTTACCAGTCTGTGTACTGATGACTAATGACTAGTGACTAATAACTCATGACTAATTCAGGAGGACTTTGGAAGTGGAATGGCAAATGCGGGCAATTCGTGGTGCAACAACCGTTGCCGAAAATAGCGTAGAAGCAATTACAGAAGCGGTGACAGAATTAATTAATGAACTGGAACGACGGAATAAACTAGAACCAACAGAAATTTTAAGTGTTACTTTTTCTGTCACCCGTGACTTAGATGCTATTTTCCCAGCAGCGATCGCCCGCCGTCGTCCTTTATGGGATAGTGTAGCTATGTTGGATGTCCAACAAATGCACGTCGAAGGCAGTTTACAGCGTTGTATCCGCTTTTTAATTCACGCCTATTTGCCAACTTCCGCCCCCGTTCACCACATTTATTTGCGTCAAGCGGCTAAATTGCGTCCAGATTGGGGTTTACCGCAAACTTTACAAACTTCTCAGCACCCGCTAGAAACTAAAGTTTAAAATATAGCAGAATTTAGGAGTCAGGAGTCAGGAGATCAAGGAGTTAGGAGTCAGGAGATCAAGGAGTTAGGAGTCAGGAGTAAAATTCACTTGATATCACAACAGACAAGTCGCTTAGGACATAACTTGATGATCAAACCTACATACCTAAAGACTTTTCACACTGTCACCTGTCACCTGTTTCCTGTAACTTGCCATATATGAATAATTTAACAATCAAAATTGAAAAGTTATTAGATACTGATTTTGAGGAACTGATCAAAGTTAGTCGAGAAATTTGGTGTAGTCACTATCCCGGCGTTATCAGTATTGAACAAATAGAGTATATGTTAGATAAAATGTATGCTCTTGAAATAATTGAAAAAGAAATTTATCAGCTAGGAATATTTTATGATAAAGTCGTTAAAGATAATCAAATAGTTGGTTATTTATCTTATGGTGCGGAAGTAAAAGATAATCTTAATCATATTAATTGTTTGAAATTACATAAATGTTATTTATTACCTGCACTGCATGGGTTTGGTTATGGACAAATAATGTTATCTCATGTTTGTCAAAAAGCTAAAGATATGAATTTGCAGAAAATTATACTCAATGTTAATAAAAGGAATGTAAAAGGAATTAAAGCTTATACTCGATTTGGGTTTAAGATTATTGAGAGTAAAGTAATAGATTTTGGTGGTGGTTTTGTGATGGATGATTATATTATGAGTTATGAAATTTAAGAGATAGGAAATAACCAATAATTCAGAGAATGTTTTTATCAAATACAACTATTGGTTGCATTGTCTATCCTCATGCACTAAATCATCTATAAATGATTCACGTTCATCTTCATCCATT
The DNA here is from genome assembly GCF_014696235.1 of Sphaerospermopsis sp. FACHB-1194. NCBI lineage: Bacteria > Bacillati > Cyanobacteriota > Cyanophyceae > Nostocales > Aphanizomenonaceae > Sphaerospermopsis > Sphaerospermopsis sp. FACHB-1194. The sequence continues at coordinate 27,656 of NZ_JACJPU010000040.1, forward strand.
CCATGCCAATTTTTACCCTTTTTCCATGTTGCAAGAAGAAAATAAATGATGTGTAATTATGGAGATGATTTTTTAATAACTAAAGTTCTAGCAATCTTATCATGTAAACCTTGTCTTTTTTCTGTAAAAAAAGCCATAATAAAACCTATCAATAATATTAAACCAGAAATACTTTTACTCCAAAATCTTACATTTGCCTGACCAAACTTTAACCGCATATTAGAGATATTAGTAACTTTTAAACCTAACATCATTTTGCCCAAAGTTGCTTGTAAATGAGAACTTTCAAAACAGGTAAAATATAGCCATTTACCAATAAAACCAAAACTAGGTATGATAAAAGCAAATAAAGGTTCTGTTGGATCATTGAAAGAATGAAGAAATAATATCATAGCAATTAATTCTCCAAAAACTCCTCCTATGGTAGTTAATGATGTAAAAATTAAAGAATATCCAAAAGCACCAACATTATTGATGGTATAGTCTGGTAATAAAGGGAAAAAATTAAAAAATATTTTCCACCATAAAGATATAGTAATAGTTAAAATCAGAATATCCATACAGTAAGCTAATAAACGCAACCAAAAACTTCCATATTTAAAATTACTGGTTTGATGAAATTCAGGTTTAAAAGAACCATCAATTACACTAATACAATTTAATATTTCCTGCGTATCTTTAGGACGATTTCCTGGAAATGGAGACATTAAATAATCAATCAAATCTCCTACACCCGGAGAAATACCCACAGCATGATTTCGCCAAATTAGCTTTCCATTTCGTGCATCTTCATGAAAATTATCAGGAGACTTACCTGTTAACAAATAAACAAAAGTCCGCCCCAAAGCAAAAAAATCTGATTGCGGAACAGCTTTACCATTTATTTGTTCCAATGGTGTATAACCTGCGGAAATAATTCCTGTAACTTGCTGTCCTGCGACTTTCTGCATGAAAGTTTGTGTAACTTCCCGTGCTGTCCCAAAATCAATTAATACTAACTGCCCATTGGGGCGTAACATAATATTAGGTGGTTTAATATCTCGATGAAAATAATTTTGTTGATGGACCTGTTGTAAAATTTCAACTATCTGTTTCAACCATCTTACAGCAGCACGTTCACCGATGGGTTGATGGTTACGTTGAATCATGTATTGTTCTAAGTTCATTCCCTCAATTTTTTCCATCACCAAACAATGCAGGGGTTCTTTAGCATCTCTAGGAGAATAAATAAAGTAACCATCTGATTCAACTTTAGGAATACCGGGATGGTTGAGTCGTTTTAACACTTCCGCTTCTTGCTGAAATAGTTCCACCGCTTTAGGAACTGTATTAAACAGAACCTTGAGAACTTTCTTTGCACCAGAGTCTTCCACTTCATAGGTTTTACCGAAACCACCACCACCCAAAGGACGAATGACTCGATAACACCCCTCTAAAAGTAACTCAGAACCGCACGCTTGACAAAATAAGGGTTGTTTGGGGTTTTGTGGTTTGGGACAGCTAGGATTGATACAGTAGCTCATGCACTGCTACAGGATAGGTTTTTGATACTTACCAATTATAAGCATATAGCAATCCTATCTGATGTGTAAACTATTATTTCAATTCCTATAATATTTCCAACTTCGTCATAGTCTAAAATGATTCCTGGTTTTTCTTCATCACTTTCTTCAATTTCTGCATTACTAAAGATAATCCTTAAAACGTCAACTTCTGAGTCATAAGTAATTTTCATGATTCGCTCCAGTATTTCTCAATTTTGCTAGTTCTGTAAGAAGCTTCTAAGCTATCATTAATCTCTTTAGTAGCTATTTTCTGTTAGTTTCTGCTTATTGAGTTGGGCGGAAATAATTCATAAAAGTTTATTAATGCTCTCGATAAACATTGTAAATTTGGATTTTAATTTAAGATTACTTTTTACCACCCATAAAAATAAATATACTGTAGCGACTATGCCAAAACGCATACTTGTAGAAGTAAATAGTTGGTTTAAGAGAGATAGAATTGTCCGTAATTTAGAACTTTTTCAAGATGTTATTGTTATTTCTCTTTGCGTAGGTTTATTTTGTGTGATGCTAATTCGATTAGGAGATATGTTCATCTCCTTTTTGCATCCATTAGATTTGCGGGAAGTAACATCTGATATTTTGTTTATCTTGATACTTGTGGAATTATTTAGGCTTTTGGTTGATTATCTGCAAGAACATAGTATTTCTGTAGGTGCTGCGGTAGAAATTACTATTGTTTCTGCGTTAAGAGAAATTATTTTACGTGGTGTGTTAGAAATTCCCCGTGACCAAATTTTTGGAATTTCTGTATTTTTGTTGGTACTAGCAGGAATTTTTATTGCTAGTCCTTGGATAAATAAGTTATTTGGAAACGTCAACATTAGTGAGAGAATTAGTGAAGATTAAGGATTTTATTGACTTGAAATAATTAGGGCGGGCAAGATGCCCACCCCACAAGATTTGATTGAAATATGCAAATTTAATATTTAATCAGCCATTTTGTAACCAAATTGTTCAAATAGCTTTCTTGCAGGTTGACTAAATAAAAAATTCACAAATTCATTAGCAGCAGCAATATTTTTACTATCTTTCAGAATAGCTACCGGATAAATTAAAGGGGTATAAGTGTTTTCTGGTGGAATAACGGCAATCTTTACTTTGTTAGATTGTTTGGCGTTACTGTCATGGGTAATACCTGCATCAACTGTTCCATTTTCCACATAAAAAAGAACTTGTGGACCATCTCTAGTATAGAGAAGTTTAGGTTTTACTTGTTCAGAAATACGGAAGTAATTAAAAAGTTCTTGGGCAGATTTACCCACAGGTACGCTTCTGGGTTCACCGACAGCAATTTTTTTCACAGTCGGCTTTGTTAGGTCTTGAAAACTCTTAATTGCTGTGGAATCTTTCGGTACAATTAAAGCTATGGAATTTTTGAGTAAATTCCTACGACTTTTTTCTAAAATAAACCCTTTATTTTGTAAAGTAGTCAAATGTTCAGCAGATGCTGAAATAAAAACATCAATTTTTGCTCCTTGTTCAATTTGTCTAGCTAAAGCACCAGAGGAAGCATAGTTATAAGTAATATTTAATTTTGACTGCCTCTGATTATATGCTTGCTTAACTTTTTCTAACACTGGTTTTAAACCCGCACCAGCAGAAACTATTAAATTTACTTTCTCTGGTTGCTGGGCTGTAACTGGAGATAGGTTTGTGATTTGACTAAAGGCAATAGCTATTACTATTGTGATAGTCATTAAACCAAAATAGAGAAAATTTCTAAATCGGGAATGTGGGTTGTAAAACATTATTTGTTTGCTGTGATGTAAATTTTCAATTCGATTAATTTCACTTACTGTTATTCCTGCATACTTGAAAAGTATAGGAATCAAAAATGCAGGAATTTAATTTCAGCAATAATTAAGGCAGAATAAACCCATACTTTCTAAATACAGCTTTAGCTTTATCACTAGCTAAAAACTGAGAAAAATTCTTAGCTGTATCAACGTTTTTACTGCGTTTGAGTATGGCTAAGGGATAAATAATTTCAGAGTGATATTTTTCGTCAGCCGCAACTACAACTTTGACTTTATTAGATATTTTCGCATCGGTAGAATACACTAAACCTGCTTCCGCATTTCCACTTTCTACAGATGCTAAAACTTGACGCACGTTATTAGCATAGACCAGTTTTGATTTGATCTGATCCCAAATTTTTAATTTCTGTAATACTTGTTGTGCATATTGCCCCGCAGGTACGCTTCTCGGTTCACCAATAGCAATCTTTTTAACTTTTGCATCTTTGAGATTGTAAAAACTACGAATACCAGAAACATTCTTTGGTACAATTAAAACTAGGCGATTTTTAGCAATGACGGTACGACTACCAGGAACTAAAAGATTTTTTTGTTCTAAAGCATCTACCTGTCTTTTTGCCGCAGATATAAAAACATCCACTGGCGCACCTTGTTCTATTTGTTGCTGTAAAGCACCAGAACTACCAAAGTTATAAGTAATGTTGACGTTTGGTTGACTTTGTTGGTACAGAGGTTTAATTTCTTCCAATACATCTTTCATGCTTGCAGCCGCAGATACAAGCAAGCTGGTATTGGACTGCGCTACAACAGGGGTGGAAGTGAGGGTTGGTATGCTAATTGCTATCAGCATTGTGCTTAATGCTGTAGCAATTGATATCATCAATCGTCTTCTTTTTACGGAGAAAAGGGTTTTTGCAAAATTGATATTCATAATAATTGATACTCAGTAGGGTATTGGCAATTTTACCAAATTTTTACCATGTAAGTTGGTAAATATTTACATATCTATATTCTATTTTTTGTATACTACAATACTTTTTTCCCTTTAAGGTTGGTATAAGGTGTTTATACCAACTTAGTTGGTTGAGCAAAAAATACCCCAATGTTAATACTTTTATAGTTTTTCTACTGACACAAACAAAAGTAATGAATATGTCACATGATAAAGATTTTTTAATTACCTTACATGAGTTTCTTTATCCTATTAATAGGTATTACGGTCAGTTCAAACCAGAGTACATAAATTTTAATGCCAATTTACAAGAATTTTCCCAGCGAGTGAACTATATATGTAATTTACAGACTAACGGCAAGCTTTCTCCAGAGGATGCTTACACTCAAATTCAAAGGCTATGGAAGCAGTTAAAACTTTCTAAAAAGCAGCTAAATCTTTAAACAACAAATGATTTTTTGGGTTGAATATTGCGATGAATATTGCAATTTAAACTTTAACTTTTACAACTAAATATCTAATTATTTTATTACTTCCAACGGGTAAATGCTGCGGTATTTATCACGGATACAGGTGTGAACTTTTATTTAAGTTGGTATAGCAAGTTTACCAACCAATTTGGTAAAATTTTTTGATTTTCATGTGTGAGGTATATGTCTAGTTTTGTACAAAATTCCTTTTGGATAGCTCCTTTACTGGTTGCGGGAAGTACAATGGGTGTGATGGCTCAAACTCCGACTCCAGAAACAGAAAATACTTTAGAGCAGGTAACATCAGTTTCCCAACTTGCTGATGTGCAACCTACAGACTGGGCTTTTCAAGCTTTGCAATCTTTAGTAGAGAGATATGGTTGTATTGCTGGATACCCTAACAGTACCTTCCGGGGTAATCGAGCTATGACTCGCTATGAGTTTGCTGCTGGTTTAAATGCTTGTCTGAACAGGGTTCAAGAATTAATTGCCACAAGTACGGCTGATGCTGTGAAAAAGGAAGATTTAGAAACTCTGCAAAAATTACAACAAGAATATGCTGATGGATTAGTAGAATTGCGGGGAAGATTGGATGGTTTAGAAAGTCGGACTGCGGTGTTAGAAAGTGAGCAATTTTCCACAACTACTAAATTAAGTGGTGATGTAATTTTCACAGTGGGTAGTGTATTTGGTGGAGATAGACCACTGAACTCTGACCAATGGCGCACAGGTGCAGCACGCAGCAGTTTACAAGATAATACCATCTTTTCTGATCGGGTGCGGTTAATTTTTGATACCAGTTTTAGTGGTAAAGACCGCTTACGACTCATATTAAAAGCTAACAATACTATTGCTTTTAACGGTGCTGTTTCTGGTACACAAATGACCCGTTTGGGTTGGGATACCACTGTTAATGCTAATAACACCGTAGAAGTTGGTAAATTGTTCTACAACTTTCCGGTAGGTGATAAAGTCAATGTGACTGTGGATGCTATTGGTGGTTCATTTTTTGACAATTTCAATACTGTTAACCCTTTATTGTCAGCCGCTACAACTGGTGCATTATCTCGGTTTGGTCGCTTTTCACCTATTTACCGTGCTAGTAATACTGGTTTAGCTAGTGGTAGAGGTGCTGGTGTAAGTGCGGTTTTTAAACTGAGTGATAAAATTACTTTTTCTGGTGGTTATTTAGCGAGAAATGCTGATAACCCGGATGAAAGTCGGGGTTTGTTTGATGGTACTTATGGTGCTTTAGCACAGTTAGCTTTCCAACCTAATCAAAATTTGACTTTGGCTTTAGCCTATGCCCATTCTTATTTTAGTGGTGCTGTGGCTGGAGATGTGAGTGTTTCTGGTGCGGAGGGTAGCGTTTTTGCTAATAGTCCTTTTGGTGGTGGTGTTGCTACTTCTGCTAATCATTATGGGTTACAAACGAGCTATCGTTTTAGTCCCCAATTTGTACTTTCTGGCTGGGTGGGTTATACTCAGGCGATCGCAGAAAATAATGCCACAAATGTCAACAGAGGGGATACAGCAGACATTTGGAACTGGGCGGTAACTTTAGGTTTACCCGATTTAGGTAAAAAAGGTAACTTGGCAGGAATTATTTTTGGTCAACCGCCAAAAGTCACCAGTAATGATTTTGGTCCAGCAGTTCCCACTGCAACCAGTCCCCGACGTTTAGATAGTGATACTTCCTACCATTTAGAGGCACTATACCGTTATCAAGTGAATAGTAATCTCTCCATTACTCCTGGTTTAATAGTGATTTTCAACCCAGAACATAACAGCAATAACGACACCATTTATACAGGAGTGATTCGCACCACATTCCGATTTTAAGTAAAGGTGACAGGTCAACATAATTAGGGTTTGCTGAAAAAGTTTTGTCGTGATGACAGGTGACAGGTGACAGTTTCAAGAGTTGGATGGGAACGATTTTTCCTTTGAGTAGGAATTAAATGCAAGGTTTTTAAGTTTCTACCTCGTAAAAGCTTGCACTTTTTTAACTTCCAGCAGGCTAAGACCCTTTACCTGTAATCTTTTCATCTTTATTCAGCAAGCCCTAATTAAACATAAAATGTTGAGGAGCTAGATCGCCGACTTCTCTGAGAAGTCGGGGATCTGGATAGACCTACTTATCAGTTATCAGGAGTTCAAGGAGTTAGAAATAGGACTTAGCAAAAACTCTCCCAAACTCCTATTCCTCTGTGTTCTCTGTGCTAGGAGTTGTTAATTCTTTTGTGACTTGTGCGTAAATCCTAGAGTTTTTTATTAGTATATAAGCATTATTTTTAACTTTTTTGCATCAACTACACAGAGATTATTATAAAATAGCAAGACTTACGCAAAATAGAACGAAAGTAGGGGTAATTCATGAGTAGGGGTAATTCATGAATTATCCCTACGCAAGAATCAGGTTTTTAGTACAATCTTGCGTAAGTCCTAAATCGTTACTAGACTATAATTTGCTAGATTTGAGATTTTTGTTAATTGCGATACCATAAACTACTAATTTTTCGATGAAATACGAGATAGTTTTTTAGATTTGGGAGTAGAAACTAAATCCAGTATCATCAAAAAATCTAAAATTCCGGTATGGTGTGAAAATCAACAGAGGAGTGAAATAATGGATTTACGCCAAGATGCCTTGCAAATCCTCAAAGAAACCAGTAGAACTTTTTATATACCCATCAGTATTTTACCGTCAGGATTGCAAGAAGCTGTAGCATCAGCTTACTTATGTATGCGTGCCATTGATGAAATTGAAGATCATCCAGAATTAGATAATGCTACCAAAGCGCATCTGTTACGCAACATTAGCCAAACATTGCAAACTGGGGTTGATGGTTTTGCGGTAGATGCTTTTGCTGTAGGATTCAAAGGTTACGAAAATTCTTTAGCAGAAGTGAGTCTACGGGTGAGAGAATGGTCAATACTAGCACCTGAAAGTATTGCCCCTCGCATTTGGGATGCAACAGCAGCAATGGCTGATAGGATGGCTTATTGGGCAGAAAGAAATTGGAAAATTGAAACTGAATCTGATTTAGATCGTTACACATTTGGGGTGGCAGGTGCGGTGGGCTTGTTACTCTCAGATTTATGGTCATGGTACGATGGCACAGAAACTAACCGTACTCAGGCGATCGCTTTTGGTAGAGGTTTACAAGCTGTAAATATTTTACGTAATAACGCTGAAGATTTAACCCGTGGTGTAGACTTTTTTCCCCAGGGTTGGCATCATGAGCATTTGCAAAAATACGCACGTCGTAATCTGGAATTAGCTGATATTTATACTAACTCTCTACCGACAGGACCTGCTTTGCAATTCTGTCAAATTCCTTTGGCCTTAGCTCACGGTACACTGGAGGCGTTAGCCAATGGTAAAGAAAAACTCAGCCGTAGTGATGTTTATGCTTTGATTGAAAATTTCCTGGATGTCAATGTCATAGGTGGTTAAATTGGCAGCATCCCAATTTTGAAAAAATAACCGCCGCTACACCAAAAACTCTCCGAAACCCTCTTACCTTTGTGTACTTTGTGTCCTTTGCGGTTCAATCAAAAAAATAAACTTACACATTTGGGATGCTCCCGTTAAATTTAATCAACTTTTTATCAATTGATAATTGACAATTCTCAATTGTCAATTATTAAATAACACTTCCCGCACCAAAGCAGCCAACTTATCAGCACTATCGGGAGTTGCGATCGCTTTTGCTTTCTCTCCCATCTTGGCTAAATCTGCTGGAGATTGCAACAAATCTAAAACCTGCTGTTGCAAAATTTCTGGTGTCAACTCAGACTGCTGAAAACTCAACGCCGCACCAACTTCAGTAAACACCGCTGCATTAAAAGACTGATGATCTTCCGCTGCAAAAGGATAAGGAATTAAAATTGCTGGTGTACCACACACCGCCAACTCGGTTAAACTCCCCGCACCAGAACGACTAATAGCTAAATTAGCCCGTCGTAACAAAGCCGCCATATTATCGTAAAATGGTAATGATATATACTGGGGATGTTGTAAACTAGCCGCCTCTGGATCGCGATCGCCTGTTAAATGTACAATATAAGCACCAGCATCAAACCAAGCCGGAGCAGACTGGCGCACCAACTGATTCACCGCTACCGCACCTTGACTACCGCCAAAAACCACAATTAAAGGCGCACCATCAGGGATAGGTAAATCTAAATTTTCTGCAATTTCCTGAGCCAAAAATTGTGATCGCACAGGAGTACCCACACAGACAGTTTTAACACCAGGCGAATACTTAGCAGCCACATCAAAACCCACAGCCACCGCACTGCACCAAGGTCCAAAAAATCGTGTCACCTTACCAGGTAAAGCATTAGATTCATGAAAAACCACAGGTAAACCCAAAGAACGAGCCGCAATCACCGCAGGACCAGCAATATAACCGCCAGTAGTAAATAATCCGTGGAAATTTCCTTGTTTAAGAATGCGTCTCACCTGCAAAATTCCACCAATGAGTTTAAACAGGATACCCACAGAGGCAAGACTTAAACCTTGTTGAAACCCTTCCACAGCAATGGTATGCAAAGGATATTGGCTAGGTACAAGCTGAGTTTCCAGTCTATTGGGGACACCAAGCCATTCAATTTCATATTCTTGTAATTTATCAGCTAATGCGATCGCCGGAAACAAATGTCCACCAGTCCCACTAGCAGCTATGAGTAATTTTAACCGTGCGTTTGGCATTGAAACCTATATTTCCTAAAACCATCGAAATATATCATAGTTATGCAATTAATTTACCCGGAGTCATCCGAATTAACAAAACTGCAAAAACCTTGATTAGCATAGTGATAGCTGTCACCACTACTGACAACCATTTAACAATGAAACCGCCTTACTTTTAACATATCCATTACAATCAAGGTAGCGCCAAACATTCTACTTCATGCGGTTGTTGATAAATACAGCAGATTACATATCAATGAGGTACAGAATCTCATTTGAAACCTAGACATAAATAGAGTTTTACTCCTGACTCCTGACTCCTGTAAGGGCGAAGCATTCGGAAGATAACCTTTTCATAAAATTGATAATTTATCGCCCGAATGCTTCGCCCCTACGACTCCTGACTCCTGCTGTAAATTCCTGACCTTCTGTGAGTAAATCAGTAAACTATAATCAATGACTAATATTATTGCTTTATTAATGAACCACAACAAAACATTAACTGGCAGTATTTCCCTGTTGTCCTGCCTACTGACACTGAATTTAACCAGTAATGGGCAAATTGCTCAAGCTGCTCAACCGGAAAATGCACCCCCAGCACTAAAAAACCTCCTCACACAAATTGACACAGCCTCTAGTCGGGGTGATATTAAAGGCGTAATGCAATTTTACAGCCCCAAATTCACTCATGGCGATGGATTAAACCGCCAAACAATGGAACAAGCTTTAAAATCTTTCTGGCAGCGATATCCTCAACTACGATACAGCACTAGACTAAAATCTTGGAAATCAGAAGGCAAAACCATCATTGCAGAAACAGTCACCACAATCACAGGTTTACCATCTTCTAACCGTAATAATCTAACTCTCAATGCTACCATTACATCCCGTCAGCGCATAGCAGGTACAGAAATCCTGCACCAAGAGATTTTATCCGAACGCACCCAGCTTACCTCCGGCAACCAACCACCCCAAGTAGAAATTAAATTACCACAACAGGTAAAAGTTGGTCAGAAATATAGCTTTGATGCTATTGTCCAAGAACCATTAGGTAATGATTTCCTATTGGGAAGTGCTATGGAAGAAACCATCCAACCCAGCAAATATCTCAACCCCACACCAGTAAATTTAGAATTACTCTCTGCTGGAGGACTATTTAAAACCGGAACTGCACCATCTACCCCTGGACAACAATGGATTTCTGCGGTCATCCTGCGTAATGATGGCATGACAATGATTACTCAGCGTCTCAAAGTTGTGAAAAAATAGGATTGGTGATTGGGGAAGAGGTGATTGGTGATTGGGGAGAATAAGATACTGCTTCTTGCCTTCTGCCTTCGTTAAGACAATTTTGCCCTTCACCTTTCTCCATTGACTTAAGTCAACAACAAGTCCAAAATCCTATTTAATAAGATATTTTTCTGGTCAAAATTTGTTTGATTAAAGTAGTTAAAAAAACAAAATGCAAGGACTAGAGACTAGAGAAAAATCAAAAGGATTACCGATTCGTTATTTAAGACATGACCAAGCTTAAACTATTACCGTCCATCAGGATTCCATTTTTCCAGAGCTATGTATTCGTTCTGCACCAAATCTAAAGGTTGGATGACACCAGTAGAACTGGAAACTTTAAACCAATAAACCGGACTGGTAGTTTTATCTGGATGATTTTCAAACACTCTCACTATATAAAAAGGTCTATCGGTAGTAGGAGAACTTTCAACAAGTGCGGACAAACGAATACTGCCTTTAGAAAGACTTTCAATCTCTTTGGCTTTGCGTTGTACTTGTGGCAGATTCCAGACAGAATTGAAGGCTGTTTGTTTGTCTATTGTGATAATGTGAGCAGTAACTTTGACAACGGCTGTTTTTTTTGCTTTTGCTGACTCTAAAGATGGTGAATCAAGTACACTTTGGTAATGATAATTGTGATAAAGATTATTGATTGTCAATCCTCCTATCAACCCGGTTATAAATACAGCAATTAAATGGTAATAGGTGTATTTTTTGTCCGGGTAATAGCTGACTTTTTTTTGAGGGTAATAGGTGTATTGTTTGTCCGGGTAATAGCTAAATTTTTTCCTATGAAAATAGGCTAATTGACTTTGAGGAGAATAGGTTAATTGTTTTTTCGTATTACCTCTAAGCATAGAGATGCACCTCCGTAATTGTGTAATTTTTATTCCTGTTTAACTATGATACCAGGGGTTGTACCCCCTATGTCTAGTCCTGACAAGAATACAGATTTTGTTGTACTTAGACTACTGGAATTTACGGCATAAAGTTTTAACCTTTTCTCTAGCTACAGGAGGATAAACCTTGGTGATCCCCACTCATACCATCCTATAGCTAATCTGAAATTTGTGGGTGAAAGTCCTGATACAGACAGCAATGCTCCCCACTGATATCTTCTCCAGTTACAGACTTCAAAGGCAAAAATTTTTTTGTCTCATACCTCTGAATCTATTAAAATCTATGGTGAATTGGGTCTAAACTCTAAAAAACAGCTATTACCTGTGACTATGACTAAACAAACCAATATAATGATCGTTTTCGATATTGATGGTGTAATTCGTGATGTTAGCGGTTCTTATCGTCGCGCTTTAGCAGATACTGTAGAGCATTTTACTCATCAAGTCTATCGTCCCACAGATGTAGATATTGATAATCTCAAATCTGAGGGAATTTGGAATAATGATTGGGAAGGTTCTCAAGAATTAATTTACCGTTACTTTGTGAGTCAGGGAAAAAATAGAGAAGAATTAGCATTAAATTATGAAGATATAGTTGTCTATTTTCAATCTCGTTATCGCGGAACAGATTCAGAAAATTGGAATGGTTATATTTGTGATGAACCTTTATTGTTACAAGCTAGTTATTTAGAAGCACTAACACAAGCTGGTATTGATTGGGGATTTTTTAGCGGTGCTACTCGCGGTTCTGCTAACTATATTTTAGAAAGACGTTTGGGTTTAAAATCTCCGGTTTTAATTGCGATGGAAGATGCACCGGGTAAACCTGATCCGACGGGTTTATTTGCAACTATTGATTTATTAGAAAATGGCAGTCATAAAAAACAAACTGTCATCTATGTAGGTGATACAGTAGCAGATATGCACACCGTTGAAAAAGCCAAGATTTTAGATAATTCTCGTACTTGGGTAGGTGTGGGAGTTTTACCACCTCATGTTCAGGGAACGGTAGCACGTCAAGAAGCTTATACTGAAACAATGATTAAAGCAGGTGCAAAGGTAGTGTTTAGTAATGTGCAGGAATTGACACCGGATGAAATTTTGGGGTGGGAAATATAATCATCTGCAATTTAATGTTTTCAGATGAATTAGACTTCTCCGAAAAAGATGTAGGGACAATTCATGAATTGTCCCTACCAAGAGTTTCAGATAATGCATATTTAATTTTCGGAGATGTCTATTGCTTCTTGACTCCCTCCAATTCCTTTGTTTATAGATAAAGGAGACTAGTCTTCTACATGATAGTATCTAGGGTTTGAATAAATGACAATTGAGTTTTCTGTCCAGTTCATATTTGTCATTTATTATCTTGAGTATTTAATAAGGTAAGCTAAAAATATGATAATATGAAAAATAAATTTTGGTAATAAAAATGGACAAAAATATAATGTTTGTTTCTTTGCCTTTACTTGGACATACTAATCAAATGATAGCCATGGCTACCGAACTTGTTCAACGAGGATATCAAGTCCGATTTGTTATTTCTGAAAGTGCTAAGAATTGGGTATCTAAAACTGGTGCTGAATTTATTCCTTGGCAAATAAAATCAAATGAAACAACGAATAATAACAATCATAAAACAGAAGATTTCTGGAAGGATATTTCTCAAGAAAAAAGTACCTTACGTGGTGAACAGATGATGTTGAAACGCTTGATTAGTTCCTATCGTCCGATGTATGAAAATTTGATTCCTATTTTTAATAAGTATCAACCTGATCTGTTAATTATTGATCGTGCTGCTATTCCAGCCATGGATTTAGCTCAAAAGATGAACATACCATATATTATCCAAAGTAGATTTTTAGGTAATTTTGTCAAGACTAATGATCAATATCCCCGGTTCGGTACATCTTATTCTATAACAATGAATGTATGGCAACGCTTCTTTAATTTTATTAGACCAACTTTACTAATTCCTTATCTTGCGCCTACGGCAATTAAACTGAATAAAATTCGTCAGGAGTGTGCTGGAAATAAAAAATTAGATGATCCTTTTGACAAAAAACCAATCATAGTGGGTACAGATTTTGCTTTTGAAATTTCACGACCATTACCTCCTTGGGTAAAAATGGTTGGACCAATTTTGCCAAAAACACCTGAACCTATAGATTCTTCTTTAAGTCAATGGTTGGAAGATGATCCAGAAGGTAAGGGAATAATATATGTTGCGTTTGGTACTCTTGCAAATATAGAACAGTGGCAATGTCAAGAATTAGTAGCAGGACTAGAAAAAACTGGGTTAAAAGTTCTCTGGTCTTTACCAAAACAACAACAGAATATTCTTACAAATTTACCATCTTCATTTCGTGTAGAAGATTTTGTTCCCCAGCAAGCTGTTCTTTCTCATCCAAATGTTCGAGTATTTGTTAGTCATTGTGGAATGAATAGTATTAACGAAGCTCTTTATTCGGCAAAGCCAATATTAGCTTTACCTTTTTTTGGAGATCAACACTACAATGCAGCACGTATTGTAGATATAGGAGTTGGTCTGAAGTTGAACAAACAAAAGTTTAATCGTTCTCAGGTAATTGAAAAAATTAATACTTTGCTAATGAGTTCAACTTATACAGAAGTTGCAAACCGTATATCTGTAATTCTGAAAAATACCGGAGGTCTAAACAAAGCAGCAGATATTGTAGAAAAAATGCTCCTGGAAGAAGTAAATTCTCTCATGAGATAGCATCAAAAATATAATTTTGTGTTATCTATTAACATCAGCTAAAACAGGTTTACCTGTAGATATAGCCTGTTCGACAATATCAATTGCTCGCTTAACTCCTCCCGCTTGTTGAATTGCAGCTTGCAACCTCAAAGCATTCTTTTTATAAGATTCTTCCGTGAGGACTTTTGTAATCGCTTTCCGCAAATTATTCACATTCACTTTCTTCACAGGAATAGCTTCCCCACATCCTGACCAAACTATTCTAGATGCTACTCCCGGTTGATCATTAGCAATGGGAATTGCTACCATTGGCACACCATTTGTTAAACATTCCAATGTAGTATTTAGTCCTGCATGGGTAATGGTGAGATTGGCTTTTTCTAATAGTTGTAACTGTGGTGCATAACGCACTACTAAAGGATTTCCTGGTAGTCCTTGGAGAACTTGAGGATCGGCTGAACCACCTAAAGAAATAACTAATTGTGCATCTAAATCCTTGCAAGCTTCGGCAATAGTTTGAAAAACTGGTAATAAACGATTTTGCAAAGTTCCCAATGAGGCATAAATTAATGGTTGTCCGGTTAATTTATCAAAGGGAAAATCAACAACTTCCCGACCTGTAGAATTATGATATGGTCCTGTAAAATGAAACCACTGGGGTAATTCTTTTCTGGGAAATTCTAATTCTGCTGGTTGTTGACTTATTTGTGCTAATGGAGAATAACGATTATTAACTTGAGAGTATGCAGGTAAATTGTTTTCTTGACGATAGCTATCTATTAATTCTGTAATCGGTTGAGTTGCTTTATTTAATAATTTATAACCTAATTTATTACGCAGTATTCCCCACCATGTTGGGTTATAATTCCAATTTGTCATAAATGGGGGAACGCTGGGTTCTCGATTTAAAACTACTGCACTACAAATAGTAATAAAAGGCATCCCACAAATTTCAGCAATAGTACCACCTTCTGCAAAAGTCTGATCTATTAGTAGTGCTTCTATACCTGCATCTTTGACAATTTTGGGGATGTCTCTGATTTTGATGTTGATTTGTTCTTTAAAGAGTTTGATTGTGTATTTTAGTGCTTCCTGTCCACTTAATTCACCTAATTTAGCCAAAGCTTTTGCTGTTGAACCTGGGGGACATTCTGTTTCACCCATGACTTGAAATTCTAACCCTGCTGCTTGTGCTTTGGGTTGTGCATCAGGAACACCTATCAGGGTAACACGGTGGCCACGTTGTTGTAATTCTTTGCCTAATGGTAACATGGTGTTCCAATGACCAGTGGATGCTGGGCAAATTAAGCAGTAATGAGTCATGTTATAGTTTTTTGGTAAATTACAATGTTTTATACCAGAAAACAGCACCACAAGTCAAAAATATAGCTATTTTCTATAAAAAATCCTGTTACTAATTTGAAAACTTTATAAAACTTATGTTTAATGAGCAAAAACATCACTATATTAAAAATAATTATTGCCTGTTCAAGAATAAGGATATTTATGAATTATGGCTCTTATTAGTCTCATAGCTGCTATTTCCGAAGATCGTATTTTAGCTGATTCCAAAAAAGAACACATTCGTGGGGGTATTCCTTGGGATATTCCTAGTGATATACGTTATTTTAAAGAAATTACTTGGCGACATCCTGTAATTATGGGTCGTAAAACCTATGCTACTTTTAATCATCCATTGCCAAATCGTACTAATATTATTGTGACTAGAAATATTGATTATCAAGCTCCTGGATGTTTGGTTTTCCATTCTCTGTATCAGGCAATTCAATGGAGTAAAATGAGTGAAACAGAAGAGATATTTATTGCTGGTGGAGAACAAATTTATACTCAGGCTATGGAATTTGCTAATAAGCTATATTTGACAATTGTGGAAGGGAGTTTTGCGGGTGATATATACTTTCCTGAATTTGCTGATTTTGGCAAAGTAACCAAAGAAGAACAATTACAGGAAAATGGTTTTAGGTTTAAATTTGTGGAAATTGAAAGATGTTAATTTTAGGTAATTTTTGGGGCGATCGCTTTCATTTTCAGCTATCGCCATGATGATTACTGTAAGTGCAAAAACTTATCTAACGCTGCTATCAAACTAGGAGGCCAACGGCGAATATTTGTTAACCAATTAATATCTTTATACCGTGTATCTAGTCCATAAGCTGCTACCCAATTACTTTCAGCTTCTCCTTTGTTACCACCTACCCAATAAGCAGCGGTTAAAGCAGCACGCATATCGGCAAATTTAGGATATTTACGGACTATATTCCGCATTTCTCGGATAGCTGTATTTATTTCACCTGTTTCATACAAAGCTAGGGCATAATTAGCACGAGCAAAAGCAAAATTGGGAGCTATTTCTGTAGCTTTTTGATAGTCGGCGATCGCCTCTTCCCATTTCCCCAAACCTGCTGTGGCATTACCACGATTATTATAGGCCATTGCATCGTTTGGATCTAATTCCAAAACATGATTATAATCAGCGATCGCCTCTTCCCATCTTCCCAAACCTTCCAATGCTGCACCGCGATTTAAATAAGGATCAGTTACATTAGGTGCTAATTCAATGGCTTTGTTATAATCTTCTAGTGCAGCCTGTAATTTATTCTGACTTACCCGCGAATTACCGCGATTACTCCATATTGCAGGATTAGTAGGGAATTTTTCCAGAATTTCTGTCCAATATTTTTCCGCTGTTGTAAAATCACCTTGATTTGTAGCTGCAAAGGCTTTATTTGCTAACTCATCCCCTAATTGTAGCTCTTCTGCGGTAATGGTTTGGGTTTGTGCGATCGCTGGTGTACAAAAACCAAAGGTCAGTAATAAACTCAGGAAAATACAGATTAATTTAATCATTTGAATCCTTAATTATTTACGAGTTGCAATACCTAATTTCACACCTTCTACCTGTCGCACTTTATCCATCACAGCTACCACTTGTCCGTGATTCACAGCTTCATCTGCATTAAGTATTACCATCAAAGGTTGTGATGGTTCTGCTTTTGCTCTCACCTGATCTGCTAACTGCTCTAAACTAACAGCTTCTTTATTCAAAAAAATCTGACCGGTATTATTTATTGTGAGCGTCACCTGTGCAGGATTATCTCTTTTTGCTGTTGCTGCTTGGGGTAAATTTACTGGTAAACCTTCGGATCGGGTAAGATACAAAGTTGACATGATAAAAAATGTCAAAATCGCAAATATCACATCAATCATCGGCACAATATTAATCTGTGCAGGGATATCTGGATCATCTTGTAGGCGCATAGGTTTTTTCTCCTCTTTCGTAGCGACGACGATATAACAGTTCTAACTCTCCACCATATTCTTGAATCAAAGCTATTTGCCGTTGATAAAGTCCCCGGAATGTGTTGGAAAACAAAAGTGTAAAAATTGCCACAATTAAACCTGTAGCAGTAGAAACCAAAGCTTCACTAATACCACCTGTGACATTTGCAGTTTGTGATCCTCCCACATTCCCAATATTCAAAGATGCAAAGGAAGTAATTAAACCCAGTACAGTTCCCAGTAATCCTAACAGAGGTGCAAGGGCAATAATAGTATCAAAAACCGTGTTAAATCTTTTGAGCAAAGGTATTTCTGCCTGAGCTTCACTTTCCAAAGCCAAACGAAACTCTTCTGGGTTTGCCTCTTCTAGTTCCAAAGCTGTCAAAAAGATCCGGGAAATCGGCAAATCTACATTCTTCCTCAATGTATCAATGGTACTAACCACATTGTTTTGACGATACAGACTCAATACTTCTCTGACTACTCGGTGCTGACGGTTGCTAATTTTGACCCAAAACCTGACTCTTTCAATAATTAGCCCTACAGCTACAACTGAAGAAAGTAGTAGTGGCCACATCACCACACCACCTGCTATAAACAGATTTTTGATGTCCATGTCCGATTTTCAAGCCTTGGGGTGAAATTTACTGACTAGTTCAGCCAGTATACCTGATCGATGTTCTCCCAGGGGAGTGCCGCAACTTAGACTTTACAACTAAGTTCGCTATCAATCTCCGCCCTATAGAGGTAAGGGGGATTTCGCGGATCTTTTTTCCACAAAATCAGAATATGGTCAATCATTAACCGATTTCAAAGCAAAGATAACTGCTCATTATTAGGTGGTTTAAAGCCCATGTGCTTATAAGCTACTTTTGTCGCCACTCTACCGCGAGGAGTCCGGCTTAAATAGCCAATTTGCATTAAATAGGGTTCATAAACTTCTTCTATGGTTTGGGTGTCTTCTCCTGTCGCTGCGGCTAAAGTCTCTATCCCCACTGGACCACCATTAAAGTTTTCAATGATCACACTTAACATTTTTCTATCTGTCCAATCTAAACCACAAGGATCTACTTGGAATAGTTGCAATGCTTCTGCGGCAATAGGTTGGTCAATTTCTGTAAATGATTTTACTTCCGCGTAATCACGGACTCGCTTTAGTAATCTATTGGCAATTCTTGGTGTTCCCCGTGAACGTTTAGCGATTTCTGTAGCGCCTTCAGCGTTAACAGGAGTTTGTAATAATTCTGCACTGCGGAGGACAATTTGAGTCAGTTCGTCAACTTCATAAAATCGCAGTTTTTGGATTAAACCAAAGCGATCGCGCAAGGGTGAAGTTAACGCACCGACGCGGGTTGTCGCTCCCACCAAAGTAAATTTAGATAACGGTATACTTCTGATTCTGGCACTCGAACCTTTACCAACGGTAATATCTAAGCGATAATCTTCCATTGCTGGATACAAAATTTCTTCCGTCATCCGGGAAAGCCGATGGATTTCATCAATAAACAGCACATCACCCGGTTTGAGATTTACCAATATACCGACTATATCCCTTGGTCGTTCTAAAGCAGGGGCGCTAGTAATTTTATAATTTACCCCCATTTCCGCAGCTAAAATCATCGCCATTGTGGTTTTACCCAAACCGGGCGGACCATACAGCAACAGGTGATCCATCACTTCACCCCTAGATTTAGCTGCTTTAATGGCAATATCTAATACATCCTTTAAATCTTTCTGCCCAATGTAATCTGCAAAACGTTGGGGGCGAATACTCTCTTCCTGCTTACCTTCTTCCTCAACAGTCGCTTCCGGTTGCAGTATATTTTCCTGGGGAGGCGCTTTTTGGGTAGAAGCTTTAGGCGACTCGCGGCGCTGTTGTGGCTGTCCGTTGGGTTCTGGAGGCTGTTTTTTTGAGGAGATTATGGACATAATTCAGCTATCTTAACTTAGGGACTGGGGATTGGGGATTGGTGATTGGGGATTGGTGACTGGGGACTGGGGACTAGTGACTGGTGACTGGGCATTGGGTTATTAACTTCCCCCTGCTCCCTGCTCCCCTGCCTCCTGCCTCCTGCCTCCTGTCACCTAATTCCCCAATTACCTTTACAATTTAAATTCCGAACAATTACCAAAGATAGAAAAATCACTATGTTATCTAAAAGAATTTTACCTTGTTTAGATGTCAAGGCGGGACGAGTTGTTAAAGGAGTTAACTTTGTAGACCTCAAGGACGCGGGTGATCCAGTAGAACTAGCCAAAGTTTATAACGAAGCCGGTGCTGATGAGTTAGTGTTTCTGGATATTACAGCTACTCATGAAGACCGGGATACGATTATTGATGTGGTTTACCGGACTGCTGAACAGGTCTTTATTCCGCTGACTGTGGGGGGTGGAATTCAAACCTTAGAAAATGTTAAAGGTTTGTTACGAGCCGGGGCTGATAAGGTTAGTATTAATTCTGCGGCCGTCCGCAACCCAAATTTGATCAATGAAGCGAGCGATCGCTTTGGTAATCAGTGCATAGTTGTGGCTATTGATGCCCGCAAAAGAGTAGACCCCAATAACCCTGGTTGGGATGTTTACGTGCGTGGTGGTAGGGAAAATACTGGAATAGATGCCTTACGGTGGGCGCAGGAAGTGGAAAAAAGGGGGGCTGGTGAATTGTTGGTGACAAGTATGGATGCAGATGGCACTCAAGCCGGATATGACTTGGAGTTGACGCGAGCGATCGCCGAATCTGTGCAAATTCCCGTTATTGCCTCTGGTGGTGCAGGAAATTGTCAGCATATCCATGACGCTTTAACAGCAGGTCAAGCTGAAGCCGCTTTATTAGCATCTCTTTTACATTATGGACAATTAAGCGTAGCCCAAATTAAAAATTATTTGCAGGAACGATCTGTTCCAGTCCGCTTGCCTTGTTGATCCCAGCCCCAGCAACCAATTCCATCTCTCTTCGGCTAGACACAGTTACCGAAAACAATGTTAATATTAGTTTACTAGTATTAAGAAATATTAAGAAATATGTTGATTCCTATTTTACTTTTTGATGTGGCGCTGGTTGCTTGGTCACTGCACCTGATGGAGAAAGCCTACGAAAACAAAGAATTTTCCCTCATGTTGGCGGGTACATTGGTTGCTCTGGCAGCGGCCGCAATGTTAGTAGTCTACTTTTTAATGGGACACTGTATGAGCTATTTATTAAAAGTTTCCTAAAGGCAGAAAGCAAGTGACAGGTGACAGGTGACAGGTGACAGGTGACACTGAAGAAAGCAGGGGTGCAAGGGTAAAATATTAACTTTTGCCTCTTGCCCTGTGCCTTTTGCTTTCTGTTCCCTGTTCCCTGTTCCCTGCTCTATAGGTAAAATAACTAAAAACGCAATTCTAGAAACATGACCAATCAATCTACTATCCCAGTCATTGTCAACGGTGCTGCTGGCAAAATGGGACGCGAAGTAATCAAAGCAGTAGCCCAAGCACCTGATATGACATTAATGGGCGCTCTCGATACCTCACCAGAACATCAGGGAAAAGACGCAGGAGAATTGGCAGGTTTAAGCGAACCCTTAGAAGTGCCAATAACCAATCAATTAGAGCCAATGTTAGGCTATGTAGCAGGAGAAAGACAGCTACAACCAGGGGTAATGGTAGACTTTACCCATCCTGATGCAGTGTATGATAACGTCCGCAGTGCGATCGCCTATGGTATTCGTCCCGTAGTGGGTACAACCGGTTTAAGTCCCGAACAACTCAAAAACTTAGCCGACTTTGCCGAAAAAGCCAGTACAGGTTGTTTAATTATTCCTAACTTTTCCATCGGTATGGTACTGCTACAACAAGCCGCAGTCACCGCATCCCAATACTTTGATCATGTGGAAATTATCGAACTGCATCACAACCAGAAAGCAGACGCACCAAGCGGTACAGCCATTCAGACAGCGCAGTTATTAGCGGAAATGGGTAAAACTTTTAACCCTCCCCAAGTCACAGAAACGGAAAAAATACCAGGAGCGAGAGGATCTTTAGTTGATGAAGGGATTAGAATTCATAGTGTACGCCTACCTGGACTCATTGCCCATCAAGAAGTAATTTTCGGTGCAGCAGGGCAAATTTACACCCTACGCCATGATACAAGCGATCGCTCCTGTTATATGCCTGGAGTTTTACTAGCAATTCGCAAAATTAACCAGTTAAAATCATTAGTATATGGATTAGAAAAGATTCTGTAAAACAGGAGTCAGGAGTCAGGAGTCAGGAGTCAGGAGCGAAATTACTGTTTAGTCTCATTTCTAGAAATATATTGATATCCTGATCACCCTGTATAGTCCTATATTTGTGAAAATCCAAAATCTAAAATCTAAAATCTAAAAGGGGATGTTTTAGAACTGGAATCAAACAATTATCAATTATCAATTGTCAATTATCAATTAATTAATATGCTTGTTCCACTGACTCGCCAAAAATTTGAACAAATTATTCCTCTTATTGCCAGTGGTTCACAGTATAAATACTACTGGGGAAAATTCAACAACTTTTTACAAAGATTATTAATTTCTGTAGTCACAGTAGTTGTAATTTTCCTGCTAAGGATCTTTTTGAAACTAGATTTTGGTTTGATTTTTGTCTTTGGGGTATTTGGGGCATTTTTTTGGTTATGGTATCCCGTATTTCAAGCTAGTATTCGCAATGCAAAATGTCGGCGTTACAAGTATAGCGGTTTTTTTCGGGGGCGGGTAGTAGATTGGTGGATTACAGAAAAATTAATTGGCAAACAAGAAACAGTCAATAACAAAGGCGAGTTAGTAATTATTGAAAATCGCGAAAAAAGAATTAATTTAGAAGTGGGCGACGATACAGGATTTAGTATCGAATTTGATGCACCATTACGTCCTGCACACAAAGCGATCGCTCGTGGTCAAATCGCAGAAATGGTAGTCATGTCAAATCGCCCAGATTTAAGCATAATCGAGGAATTTAGTAATATCTACATTCCCAGTCGTAATTTATGGGTGAGTGACTATCCCTACGTGCGAGAAGATTTTTTTAATGAAGTTAGTGTTCGCTTACGAGAAAACCAACAAGAAAAACCCCGTCGCCGTCGTCCAGAACCACAAAGATATGGAGATGATGATTATTAGGAGTCAGGAGTCAGGAGTTATTAATCAATGGACAATTAACAATTGACAATTAACAATTACTTCTGGCTCATTCGTGAGAGGATTGGGAAATAGGAAATTTTTTCTTTTTTTCTCCTTGAAAGGAGAGGTCATAAACCTTGAATGAAACAGTTGTCAATTATCAATTATCAATTATCAATTAATAACTGATTTAACTTACCCCACTTCTATCTTGACCATAAGCTTGCCAAGCTAAATCAACCAAACCATCAACAATAGCAGATGCTACCACCGCATTACCCTTACGACTGTCAATAGTAATATAAGGTACTAAAGAATCCTGTAAACGTTCTTTATCAGCAGTTACATTAATAAAACCTGCTGGAGTAGCAATAATCAAAGCCGGTCGAATTTCTTCCGCTTCAATTAAATCTACCAATGTAGTGAGGGCAGTTTGAGCTTGACCAACTACAAAAATTCCCTCTGGATAACGCTTGGCTAGAGTTTCAATCCCCCAAGCCGAGCGAGTTCTTTCTTTTTGGGGACGGGTTAAAGCCTCCATACTGCAATACACCGGGTTGGCAAAGGTATTTTGAATATCGTAGGCAATACCTACCTGTACCATTGGCACATCTACCACAATGGTAGTACGTGCTGCCAGTGCGGCTGCTCCTGCTTGTAAAGCGTGTTCCGAAAAACGAATCAAAGACTGGTACTCAAAATCAGAGGTGGCGTATATTACTCGCCGGACTATTTCATATTCCGCTGGTGAAAAGACATGATCGCCAATTTCACTATCAATAATTGCCAAGCTTTGAGCATCAGTTACGTGCCATTCCATTGCCGTTAAGCTTCTCACAGATCAGCTTTCAGCTTATCATCACAAGGGAGGGAATTGGTAATTGGTAATTGGTAATTGGTAATTGGTAATTGGTAATTGGTAATTGGTAATTGGTAATTGGTAATTGGTAATTGGTAATTGGTAATTGGTAATTGGTAATTGGTAATTGGTAATTGGTAATTGGTAATTGGTAATTGGTAATTGGTAATTGGTA
>NZ_JACJPU010000041.1:0-51249 GCF_014696235.1 Sphaerospermopsis sp. FACHB-1194
AAAATCCCAACTTCCCAAAAACTGCACCTTCAAAAAATCGAACCTTCCAAAAACCGAACTTCTGAAAAACTGCACCTTGCAAAAATCCCAACTTCCCAAAAACCGAACTTTTCCAAAATCAAACTTCTGAAAATCTGAACTTCCCAAAATCAAACTTCTGAAAATCTGAACTTCCCAAAATCAAACTTCTGAAAATCTGAACTTCCTAAAAATCAAACTTCTGAAAAATTACAACTTCCTAAAAACTGAACTTCTGAAAATCCCAACTTCCCAAAAACTGCACCTTCAAAAAATCGAACCTTCCAAAAACCGAACTTCTGAAAAACTGCACCTTGCAAAAATCCCAACTTCCCAAAAACCGAACTTTTCCAAAATCAAACTTCTGAAAATCTGAACTTCCGAAAAATCCCAACTTCCCAAAAACTGCACCTTCAAAAAATCGAACCTCCCAAAAACCGAACTTCCCAAAAACTGCACCTTGCAAAAATCCCAACTTCCCAAAAACTGAAATTCCTAAAAACTGAACTTTACGAAAATCGAACTTCCCAAAAACCGAACTTTTCCAAAATCAAACTTCCGAAAATCTGAACTTCTGAAAAATTACAACTTCCCAAAAATCGAACTTCCGAAAAACCGAACTTTCCCAAAATCAAACTTCCGAAAATCTGAACTTCTGAAAAGTCGAACTTCTAAAAATTCTGAACTCCTGACTCCTGACTCCTAAATGCTGTATAATAAAAAAGAAATGCTATAAAAATGAAACAATGACAACCAACTTACCCAACAATACAACTACTACCTTTCGTCTTTCTCCCCTGATTAGAATTACATTGTTAACATTATATATAGCGTTAACAGTTCCCCTACCATTTTTAGCAGAAGTCACCAAAGCACCCACACCACCAATATTATTATGGGTAGGAATTGTAATAGGTTTTGTGGTATTATATGCAGTATTAACCGAAAGAGTAACTGTAAATGATCAGGAAATAAAAGTTATTTACCCTGTCTGGGTCCCTTCCTTCTTTCGTAAAGGTTGGTCTCTATCTTGGTCCGATATTAAAAGTTTAAAACCCCGCAGCACAGGTCAAGGAGGTTTAGTTTATTATTTCCTCAGTCACGATGGAAAAGCATATTTATTACCTATGCGTGTTGCTGGTTTTAACCGTTTGGTGAATTTTGTCCAAGCAAAAACAGGTATTGATACTACCGATGTTCGTCCTTTATCTCAACCTTGGATGTATATGATTTTATTTCTTTGTACTATCTTATTATTATTAGTAGATGCTTGGACTATTAATACAGCTATTTTGGGTAATTGGTAATTGGTAATTGGTAATTGGTAATTGGTAATTGGTAATTGGTAATTGGTAATTGGTAATTGGTAATTGGTAATTGGTAATTTTTAAAGACGCTTTCCTACCAACTATCAACTGTCACCTGTCAACTGTCAACTGTCAACTGTCAACTGTCAACTGTCAACTGTCAACTGTCAACTGTCAACTATCACCTGTCAACTATCAACTATCAACTGTCAACTATCAACTATCAACTATCAACCATGCTCAAATTAGAGCAAATTAATCTATTTACAAAGCTCAAAAGTCAAGCTAGAAATAATTTACCAGGATATCCAATTTTACAGGATATTTCCTTGGAAGTTTTTAGTGGCGATCGCATGACAATTATCGGTCATTCCGGTGCTGGTAAAACTTCCCTTCTGCGACTCATCAACCGTTTAACCGAACCCACCAGTGGTAAAATTTATCTGGAAAATCAGGAATATCACCAAATTCCCATTATCCAGCTACGTCAACAAGTAACATTAGTACACCAAGAAACTAAACTTTTGGGGATGACAGTTGGGGAAGCCATAGCTTATCCTTTAATTTTGCGAAAGTCTCCAAAGCAGCAAATTCAGGAAAAAGTTAGTTATTGGAGAGAACAACTACAAATTCCTGAAAATTGGTTAGGACGTACCCAAGTACAGCTTTCAGCAGGTCAAAAACAATTAGTTGCGATCGCTCGTGCTTTAGTCATCCAACCCCAAATTTTACTGCTAGATGAGCCTTTTTCCGCCCTAGACCCCGCACAAACTTCTTTTTTGTCAAACATCCTCAACCAACCAGTTCAAGACTCTTCCCAACCCCTTAAAACCGCGATATTGATGGTAAACAATCAACTTGACATTGCCCAAGAATTTAGCAACCGTGTATTGCATCTCCAGCAAGGTCAAATTGTCGCCAACCTACCCACCTCACAAGTCAACTGGGAAGACCTAAAAACCAACTTGATAGCAGCACAAAATCAAGTAGATGGTGATTGGTGATTGGTGATTGGTGATTGGTGATTGGTGATTGGTGATTGGTGATTGGTGATTGGTGATTGGTGATTGGTGATTGGTGATTGGTGATTAGTTAGTAATAAAATGAAAGGATTGTAGATTGTATTTCAGGAACTAGAATCTAAAATCTAAAATTTTTTCCCCAGTCACCAGTCCCCAGTCACCAGTCCCCAGTCCCCAGTCACCAGTCCCCAGTCCCCAGTCCCCAGTCCCCAGTCCCCAGTCCCCAGTCCCCAGTCCCCAGTCACCAGTCACCAGTCACCAGTCACCAGTCCCCAGTCCCCAGTCACCAGTCCCCAGTCACCAGTCCCCAGTCCCCAGTCCCCATCAAGTGCTTTGAGTTGCAAGGGTAGAACGCGGATTGGTAAATCTCTCTTTCGTTAACTTAGGTTGTGCAGGTGGAACAGTAGCATTTAAAATTTCCATGTTAAATCTGTAGCCAACATTACGAATGGTTTGGATTAAACTGGGTTGACGCGGATCAAGTTCCACCTTTTTCCGCAATGATAAAACGTGAGTATCAATAGTCCGGGGATTATCAATAGCATCTGGCCAAGCACGACGCAGTAACTCTGACCTACTCAAAGGTACTCCACCCGCCTGGGCTAAAACATAAAGTAAACTAAATTCCTGGGGTGTTAAATCAATAAACTCCCCTTGAAAACGGACTCGGCGCTGTACTAAATCAATTTGTAAACTGCCATAATCCAAATAAGCTGGTGCAGTTGGTATGCGTTTACGGCGAATTAGTGCTTCTACCCGCGCCAAAAATTCCTGCATTCCAAAAGGTTTGCTTAAATAATCATCTGCTCCCGCTTTTAAACCGGCGACAATATCCGCTTCATTATTGCGAGCAGATAACATGAGAATTAAAGGCTGATCCTGACGATTTAACCAATGGCAAAATTCGATACCGTCACCATCTGATAAGTCCGCATCGAGAATAACCAGGGTTGGCTGATGACTTAAAAACACTTCCCTTGCTTGATAAATACTGGCGGCTTGATGTACTCTGTATTCCAGTTGTTGCAAGTGCCAACCCAGCAACGACCTCAGATGGGGATTCCCCTCAACAATTTCAATACAAACCGATCCCACAGTTGCAAGACCCCTTAGCGTCGATGATTTTCAAATTAACAATCTCAGGCTCAAGGTTTTGTAGTTTTTGTTACTTCAGTTGATATTATCTTTACATTTGCTCAAAGAAAACCTTACAAGAAATTTAGATAAATTTAATTTTGGACGTGGTTATAAAGATCCTGTTTGTGCTTATGTCTGAGAATTAACCAAAATTTCCTTTGCTTGACCATCCAACTTAAAAAGTATAGTAAACTGGAAAAACAAACCTGAAAAATCTATCTATTGAGTGAGAGGCTAAGTTACAAGGACAGTTTTAGATAACAATCCTACAATCAAATTTTGTAAATAGGATTTGTTCATGCTTACAGCTTTGGGGGGTCTGACCCAACGTCTAAATATTAACTTTGGGTTAATACTAAAGAAGGAAGTCATACTTCTCTTTCAAGCGTGAATCATATACAATTCTCATTTTTTAGAGATTAACACGGCAGTTATGCTCCAAGACACACAAACCATTCGCTATTACCAAAAACTGACTGACGCCTTCGTCGAGTTATGGAATCGCGGCTATCGTATGGATGATATGCGGATGTATTTGGATGGATTTTTAGCCGCACTGCGACAAAGTAACGCTATAGAACCCTATCTGATCCACCGTTTAGAGGAAGAAGCAAACCGTTACTTATACGATGGCTCAAACTTTGCAATGGTGCAACCAGAACCAGAGCGGCAGCACGGATATTACTAAACCACCCTAGAGGGTTTTTAGTTACTTATCTGCATTATCGTCGCTGATCATAGCATAATTTTTGCCTTGGTCAACTGTATCCGATGGTATGATATTTTTTGTCAATAGTTTATTTATTTTATTGAAAAAATTTATCCCCTTGGCATTATGCGGCTAAGGGGATTTTTGGTAAGAGGCAGGGGGTAGGGGATAACCTCACAGGGGTAGGTTTTTAATATTATCTGTTGAGGCAGGACCACCGAAGACAAGGAGGTATTGTAGACAAGGAAGATTTTATACGAGTTAATTTTTATAATTTTTTTTGTCAGAAAATTAAACAATCATAATTCTGAACTTCTGAACTCCTTAAAAAAATGGGCAATGAGTTAATCACCCATCACCCATTAATCAAACTACAATTTCTCTGCTGCCTCAGTAACAATTACGCTTGCTTGTGTACTCGCAACTTTTGCTGCTTGCAAAATCGGAGTATTCGCAACAGAATTATTAGCTAAAGTAAACAAAGGATTTGACAAAATACCGGATATAGTTGTAGCAATTAAAGTTACTATCAACCCAACTTGTAAAGGTCTAAAACCAGGTAAGTTCCAACGTACTTGAGGATAATTCTTCACTACGTCGGACATTTCTTGTGGTTCTTTGACTACCATCATTTTCACTACACGAATGTAGTAATAAATGGAAACAACGCTAGTCACTAAACCTAGCAATACTAACCAATAAAGGCCAGCTTGCCAACCTGCCCAAAATAGGTAAATCTTCCCAAAAAACCCTGCTAATGGGGGAATACCACCCAAGGATAAGAGAGAGATACTTAAACCTAGTGTAAGCAGTGGGTCTTTTTGATACAAACCAGAGTATTCAGCAATTTGATCTGTACCTGTCCGCAGGGAGAAGAGAATAACGCAGATAAAACCGCACAGGTTCATAAACAGGTAAACTAGCAAGTAAAAAATCATGCTGGAATAACCTGCATCTGTACCAGCGATTAAGCCAATCATCACAAAGCCAGCTTGGGCAATGGATGAATAAGCTAACATCCGTTTCATGCTGGTTTGAGCCAGGGCAACCACGTTACCCAAAATCATACTCAAGACTGCCAGGGCGGTGAAAACAAATCTCCACTCGTCTGCAACGACGGGGAAAACTACGGTTAACAAGCGGATAGCTAAAGCAAAACCGGCTGCTTTAGAACCGACGGATAGAAAAGCGATTACTGGGGTGGGAGCGCCTTCATAAACGTCTGGTGTCCACTGGTGGAAGGGTGCAGCGGAGATTTTAAAACCCACACCAGCAATAACGAAAACAAGAGCAATGACTAAACCTAGAGATTGACCTACATTTGCTGTAGCGATACCGTTAGCGATCGCACTCAGTTCCGTTTGTCCACCGGATAAACCATACAACAATGATACACCGTATAAAAATACGGCTGTGCTGGAAGCTCCAATTAACAGGTATTTAAGCGCCGCTTCATTAGAACGGGGGTCACGCTTGGTATAACCTGTTAACAAATAAGAGGAAATACTCAGGGTTTCTAGGGAGATGAAAATCATCACCAACTCACTAGCACCGGAGACAAACATTCCTCCCAAGGTAGCTGTTAATAAAATAGCGATAAATTCGGCTAGAGCAGTACCACTTTGCTCTACATAGCGAATAGACATCAAGACGGTGACAGCGGCAGATAGAGCAATGATACCGCGAAAGACAATACTCAAATCATCAGCGTTAAAGCCACCAGTAAAACCGATAGGATTGGTAGAATCCCATTGAAAGTATAGGGCGACAATCGCGGCGAATAAACCAGCGATCGCCAGATATCCGATCCAGCGAGAAGATGTGCGCCCCAAAATCAAATCCACAATCA
This sequence comes from Sphaerospermopsis sp. FACHB-1194, assembly GCF_014696235.1. Classification (NCBI taxonomy): domain Bacteria; kingdom Bacillati; phylum Cyanobacteriota; class Cyanophyceae; order Nostocales; family Aphanizomenonaceae; genus Sphaerospermopsis; species Sphaerospermopsis sp. FACHB-1194. The sequence continues at coordinate 6,043 of NZ_JACJPU010000041.1, forward strand.
AAACCCCCAAGAGGGTGAGAATCACAATTCCCTCTGGTAAAATAGTTCCCGCATTCAACTGGGATGCAATATTAGCAAAATCCATGAGATGTATAGGTTTTGGTGATTAGAGATTAAGGCTAACTGAGTTCATTCTATCTATAGTTCTTCACCAAAATTGCATTTATCAATTGATAATTGACAATTGACAATTGACAATTGTTTTATTCCAGGTTTAAAACCTCTCCCCTTACCCGGTAAAAAAAGAAAAAAATGTCAGTCCTAACCAATAAAAACAAACAGTCCAGTAATCTACTGAACTGCCAAAATTGTGATAAATATATAACAGTTAACAGTTAACAGTTAACAGTTAACAGTTAGCTGTTAATAGCCTTGTGAGTAGCCACCGCTATTTTTGCCCCAATTACCACCACTACGACCACCTTTCTCCTCTTTTGGTCGAGCCTTATTAACTTTCATTACACGCCCCATCCATTCAGCACCGTCTAAAGCTTGAATAGCTGCTTCTTCCTCAGCAGCGGTTTCCATTTCTACAAAACCAAAGCCTCGTACACGGCCAGTTTCCCGATCTGTGGGTAACTGAACTCGTTTAACAGTACCGTAGTCAGCAAATACTTTACTTAGGTCTTCTTGTGTGACCTTGTAGGATAGGTTCCCTACGTAGATTGACATGAAACTCTCCAGAATCCATTGATGCAGAGATGTCTATCCGTCGAGCCGCTTGAACTTGAAATTATTGCTAACCGCAAGCACCGTATCGTCGAATTTATTTCTCTAATTCTCCCCTATGCTAACATATTTGCCAGATAGGCAAGGCTTAATCTGGCTATTATGGTTATTTATGATGAAATATGGTAAATATCACAAGCACTTATGATAATCAATAAAGTTTGTAACAGACTGGGGTGAATTGATGGTACTGATTCGCCAATTATGCCTCAGATAAGTTAAAGATGGAAATACCAGGTAATTGATTTTTGGCAGTTGCTTGTTTAAATCTCCAAAGCATCACTGCACCTGAAGTTGAGAGCAATTTTCCCCTTTTGGGGCAATTTGTGTCAGGATGAAATCACTGCTTAGGCGTGATATTTGATCTTGACATCTCGCCAAAATTATCTCAACTTGACTGTTTAGCTTCACAGCTATTCTTTTTTTTTGAAATTTCCATGTCAACTCTCGTCATCGTCGAATCTCCAACCAAAGCTCGCACCATTCGCAACTACCTGCCAAAAGACTATCAGGTAGAAGCTTCAATGGGTCACGTCCGTGACCTACCCCAGTCAGCTAGTGAAATTCCTGCTGCTGTCAAAGGGGAAAAATGGGCGCAGCTTGGGGTAAATATAGAAGCCGACTTTGAACCGGTGTATGTTGTCCCCAAAGATAAAAAGAAAGTTGTCACCCAATTAAAAGATGCCCTAAAAAATGCCGATGAATTAATATTGGCAACTGACGAAGACCGGGAAGGCGAAAGCATCAGTTGGCACTTATACCAATTGCTGAAACCCAAAGTGCCGACAAAGCGCATGGTGTTTCATGAAATTACCCAGGACGCGATTAAAAAAGCTTTAAAACAATGCCGCGAAATTGATGAACAAGTAGTTCGCGCCCAAGAAACCAGACGCATTTTAGATCGACTGGTCGGATATACCCTATCACCTTTGCTGTGGAAAAAAATCGCCTGGGGACTTTCTGCGGGTCGAGTGCAGTCTGTGGCTGTGCGGTTGTTGGTAAATAAGGAACGTCAACGCCGAGCTTTTCATGAAGGTACATATTGGGATTTAAAAGCCAGTCTCTTACATGAAAAAACATCATTTAGCGCCCAATTAATTACCCTGGGAGGCACGAAAATTGCCACAGGTAGCGATTTTGACCCTGCAACCGGACAAATAGCTGCTGGACGCAATGTGGTGTTATTAAATGAGGAACAAGCTTTAGCACTTCAGGAGCGTTTGCAGGACAAAACCTGGACTGTGGCCGATATGGAAGAACGTCCAGTCACTCGTAAACCCGCACCACCCTTTACCACTTCGACGCTGCAACAAGAATCTAACCGTAAACTGCGTCTTTCCGCACGGGATACAATGCGAATTGCTCAAAATTTGTACGAGCAAGGGTATATTACCTATATGCGGACTGATTCGGTGCATTTGTCAGATCAGGCGATCGCCGCTGCTCGCAGTTGTGTAGAACAAAAGTACGGTAAAGAATATCTCAGCCCCCAACCCCGACAATACACTACCAAATCCAAAGGCGCACAAGAAGCACACGAAGCCATCCGCCCTGCTGGTAGCACTTTCCGCACTCCCCAAGAAACTGGTTTAAGCGGACGAGAATTTGCAGTTTATGATTTAATTTGGAAGCGTACCGTTGCTTCACAAATGGCTGACTCTCGCCAAACTCAAATTACTGTACAATTGCAAGTTGAAGATGCGGGTTTTCGTTCCTCTGGTAAGCGGATAGATTTTCCTGGTTATCTCCGCGCCTACGTCGAAGGGTCCGATGATCCAGAAGCAGCATTAGAAGACCAAGAGGTAATTTTACCAGCCCTGAAAGTTGGCGATCATCCTACCTGTGCAGAACTAGAAGCAATAGGACATGAAACCCAACCCCCCGCTAGATATACTGAAGCAAGTTTGGTGAAAACCTTAGAAAGTGAAGGTATTGGTCGTCCTAGTACCTACGCCAGCATTATTGGTACAATCATCGACAAAGGTTATGCTCAGTTGGTGAATAATGCTTTAATTCCTACTTTTACCGCCTTTGCTGTCACCGACTTACTAGAAAAACATTTCCCCGATATTGTTGACCCCAGCTTCACCTCGAAAATGGAGCAAACCCTGGATGATATTGCTACAGGTGAAGCTCAATGGCTACCCTATCTCCAGAAATTTTATCTCGGAGAACAAGGTTTAGAAACCTTGGTGAAAGAACAGGAAAATCAAATTGATCCCACTAAAGCCAAAACAGTAGAATTAGAAAACTTAAATGCTAAAGTCCGCATTGGTAAATTTGGTCCTTACATTGAAGTAGATAATGGTGATGGAGTGGTGACAGCTTCCATTCCTAAAGACCTCACACCCGCTGATTTAGATCCCAAACAGGTAGAAGTCCTGCTCAGACAAAAAACAGTAGGACCTGATCAAGTGGGACGACATCCCGAAACAGGTGAACCAATTTATGTGAAGATTGGCACTTATGGACCTTATGTACAGTTGGGTGACAAAACCGAGGAAAACCCCAAACCTAAACAAGCTTCCCTTCCCAAAGGAGTCACACCAGAAAATCTGACTTTAGAGATGGCTGTGGGTTTGTTGGCACTCCCCCGACTCTTGGGCGAACATCCACAAACAGGGGCAAAAATTAAAGCTAGTTTAGGAAGATTTGGACCTTATGTAGTTCATGATCAGGGTAAAGAAGGTAAAGATTACCGTTCTTTAAAAGCAACTGATGATGTATTGACAATTTCCCTGGAACGTGCATTAGAGTTATTCGCAGAGCCAAAAAAGGGGCGCAGTTCTAGCAGCAGTAAATCTAAAGCCGCTTTAAGAGAATTGGGTACACATCCCGATGATGATGCACCTGTAAATATTTACGAAGGTCCCTATGGTCATTATATTAAGCACGGCAAAACTAATGTAGGTCTACCGGAAGGTAAGACAGTAGAAAATATTACCCTGTCAGAAGCATTAGAATTGTTGCAAGCTAAAGCATCTACTAAATCTACACGCAAAACCAGTAAAACAACTACTGCTAAAACTAAATCATCTACTACTAAATCATCTACCAGTAGCAGCAAGAAAAAACAAGCATCAAATTAGAGACTAAAGGGATGGGAAATTACGAAATTTTACCTCTTACCCATTCCCTGATCATTGTGATAATCTAATAAGTAAGGAAGGACACAAAACCAAATTTTCACTTGGTTTAAGTCTGGAAACACAGGAATCTATCAACTTGATAAGAAACGAAAAAAGCTACAAATAGCCAGTTTCTATGATCCTGTTAGTTAAATTTGAGGTAGTATCTCAGGAGCGTTCAGTTAAATGGACTATATAGACAAGGTACTGGAAAAGCTGAAAGAATTAGCGCGGAAGCTAGTTGAAGCGTTACTAGGTCCCGAAGCTGAACCCGAACCGGAACTAATTCCGATTCCTGTGAATGAACGCTCCCGTCGTCGCTAATGACCTGAAGATATTGGAGTGAACTTTGCTGCCTTTAAGTATTTTAGTGCTGCATGGACCTAACCTCAATTTGTTGGGACAGCGAGAACCGGGTATTTACGGTTCTCTCACCCTAGAGGAAATTAACCGCCTATTAGCAGCAGAAGCCCAGAAATTAACGGCGAAAGTTACGCCTTTGCAGTCAAATCATGAAGGTGTTTTGATAGATACAATTCACGGGGCATTAGGACAACACGAGGGAATTATAATTAATGCCGGGGCATATACCCATACCAGTGTAGCTTTACGAGATGCGATCGCTGCTGTAAATTTACCCACAGTAGAGGTACATCTAAGCAACATTTACCGCCGAGAGGATTTTCGTCATCATTCTTATATTGCCCCAGTGGTAATAGGCCAAATTAGTGGCTTTGGTGTCCAAAGTTATTTGTTGGGTTTACAGGCATTGGTGAATCATTTAAGACTGAAAAATTAACAGGAGTCAGCAGCGGAATTTCTGTTTTTATCTTCCCAATCACCAGTCACCAATTATGCGTTATTCTCTCGTAAATCGGGTTAGAGGTATTTTCCTGGGAGCATTGTTAGGAGAAATTTTAGCTACTCAGAATGTTAGTGATTTAGGGGAAATTGCGGTTCTGGGTAGTAAAAGTTTAATTAAATTAGGTAAATTAGATGCAGAAGACTGGTTAAAGTGTTACAAACAAGCATCCTTGGATGTAGGAAATACTGATCATGCTTGGGGAAAAATAATTTTAGCCACCTTGCCAGTAGCAATTTTTTTTCACGAAGATACTGTTAAACTTAAATATAACCTGCTGCAATTATTACAAATTTGGGATGCTAACCCAGTAGTGAGAGATGCAGCTTTAGTTTTAGGATATGCGATCGCTAAATCTCTGACAGAAAAACTTGATCCTTCCACGCTCATTCCCGAAACGATGGATTTTTTGGGAGAAAGCAAGACACCAATACCACAAAATTTATTAAAAGTCAATACTTTATTAGAGCAAGGGGCAGGATTAGCACAAGCGCAAACTGAATTTAGTAAGCAAGACAAATTCAGTAACAATATTGCCTTAGCCTTTTACTGCTTTTTGAGTACCTTAGAAGATTTCCGATTGACAGTTTTGCGAGCTAAGAGCAATTTAAGAGAGCAAAACTCTTGGTGTTGTGCTTTGGCAGGAGCTTTATCAGGGGCATATAACAGCATAGAGGGGATTCCTGTTAATTGGCAAGTTGTATTATCAGCCTTTAATCAGCCAGTATGGGGCATGAGTAGCTGTTATGTGATGTTAGAATTAGCTGATACTCTTGTAGCAGTCTGGTCAGGTGTGTATAATATTAGTCCAAATATCCAGGAGTTGACAAAAGAAGGATGTAAGATAAATTGGGAATTGGTTCCACTTTCCGTTTTTGCAGCACCTCGTGTAATTCGCCCGCGTTGAAAAATCAAAAGTAAAAGGTGTCAAAAAATCACTCACAATGAAAACGCAGCGATTTTTGCAGTCCTTGGCCAAGCAATTGAGACAATGGCGGCGACAGTACAAAGTGTTACGCCGGAAAAGAAAGTGGCTTGGTTCGGTGAGCAGTTGCCAAAATCAAAGCCGTCATCAAAAACTTTTCAGGACTATTATCAAAAATCTACTGCTGTATTTATTACCTACCAGTGAGGAAGGTGGACATCTACAAGGTAGAAAAGCTCCTCAATCAACACCAAAATCCTGGAAACGTAATCATGGTATTTATGCCGTTGTTTTCAACTGGGTACATCAACAGCGTTATACGGTGATTTTATTCATTGCTGTGGTATCTTTAACAGGTGTTATAGGTCATGAATTATACAACCAGCCCCAGATGAAAATCGGGACTTTTGCCCCACAAACATTTATTGCTCCCTATTCTGCCAGTATTGAAGACCGAGAACAAACAGAAGCAGAACGCAAAGCAGCACAGGAAAAATCTCACCCTGTATTGATGATCAATACCCAGAAAAATGAGCAAATTAAAGAAAATTTGCGCCAACTGCTGGAAGATGGCGATGAAGTTCGTGATATCACTGAACCTTTTCCTTTTTTCGATGTTTCTATCTTGCCTATTCCCACCCAGCAATATCTTCGTTCTTGTTTAGAATCGGAATGGGAACAGCTAAAACAAGCTTTAGAAAATCATCAAAAAGAAAATAAGTCAATGCCTAAGTTCAGGACAGCAGACAGACATCAATTTTCTCGGTCTGTGCCTAGTCCTGGATCAACATTATCAACAAATGCAACTACTAAGGAAAGCAAGACTAGCAAAAATAATTTTGACCAGACACTAGCAGAACTAAAAGCTTACAGTGTCACTAACTCAGAAAAAAATCTGTCTTTACTGGTTGCCCAAATATCTCAAGTGAGAGAAAAATATGGTCAAGCTATTGCCAAACTGTTACAGATGGAGGCGGAACGAAAAAAACCAGTATATGGGCAAACTGGGTTTTTGGATCTGTCAGATGACGACTGGAAAATAGCAAAAACGGGAATCAAACAAAGTGCAGAAAGGATACTTGCTCAAGGCATAGCTCCAGGATTACCCCCTAGTATCTTACAGGATGCAGTGAGTCTACAAGTACAAATTTCTGTACCAGGTGAAGCGGAATCCTTAGCCACTAAAGTATTGTTGGTTGTATTACGACCAAATCTGCAAACAGATGCAGAAAAAACCCAACAACAGGCACAACTGGCCGCAGAGCAAGTTCCATCTGTGATCAAAAAGGTGAGACGAGGAGAAGTGATTGTCAAGAAAGGTGAAAAGATTACACAATGGACATTTGATGTCCTGGATTATTATCACTTGAATCGCCGAGAGGTGAATTGGCTGGGTTTGATGGGTTTAGCCAGTTTGGTGAGTGCGGCTATAGGTGTTTTTGTTTGGGCAGAAAGGCGGATTGGTAGTCATTTGCGAGCCAGCGATCGCCTGTTGATATTATTACTAACTTTGAGTATTCCTAGTGTCTTGGCAATTGGTGTGCCTTATGCTACCTGGATCGCCATTGGTTTATTGTTAGGAAGCTTTTACGGCGCTGCTTTGGGAGTGACAGTTGTGGGCTTATTGTCGCTAATATTACCAATCAGCATAGAAATTAGTAAGATTGGTCTGGTAGCTGGTGCTTCTGGCGGAATTTTAAGTAGTTATTTAGCTCAAAGGTTCAAATCCCGCGAAGAATTGGCATTATTAGGTATTGTTATTGCTTTAACTCAAGGTAGTATTTATTTAATCCTGAATTTACTGGCTGGTGCTGCATTCGTTTCTGCTTGGTATATGGTTCTGCAAGATGCGCTGTTATTTGGTTTATCTGGTTTGGCTTGGAGTATTATCGCCTTGGGTTTAAGTCCGTATTTAGAAAAGTTGTTTGATTTAATTACACCCATCCGCTTGGCAGAACTAGCTAACCCTAACCGTCCTTTGTTAAAGCGTCTGGCTACGGAAACTCCGGGAACTTTCCAACATACTTTATTTGTGGCCACTTTGGCGGAAACTGCCGCAAAAAAACTACGCTGTAATGTTGAATTGGTTAGGGCTGGCACATTATACCATGATATTGGCAAAATGCACGACCCTTTAGGATTTATTGAAAATCAAATGGGTGGACCAAATAAACATGAGACAGAAATTAAAGATCCTTGGAAAAGTGCAGCAATTATTAAAAAGCACGTAACTGAGGGTTTAATGATGGCGAAAAAGCATAGTTTACCGACTGCGATTCAAGCTTTTATTCCTGAACATCAAGGAACAATGGCGATCGCCTATTTTTATCACCAAGCGCAACAAATTGCTAAAGATAACCCTAGCATTATAGTAGATAAAGCCGATTTTTGCTATGATGGACCAATTCCTCAATCTAGAGAAACAGGAATTGTCATGTTAGCTGATTCCTGTGAAGCAGCGTTGCGAAGTTTGAAAGATGCCACAGCAGAACAAGCATTAAATATGTTGAATAATATTATTCGTGGTAAATGGCAAGAAGGGCAATTAGTAGATTCTGGTTTGACTAGAGAGGAAATGTCAAAGATTGCTTTAATCTTTGTGGAAGTTTGGCAACAATTTCATCATAAACGGATTGCATATCCTAAGTCAAAAGCTAGTAATGATAATTGATAATTGATAATTGATAATTGATAATTGGTAATAAAAATCTATCAAAAGAAAGACATAAAAAATAAAAAAAATAGATAATTTCTTATCAAAAGAAAGATGCAGAAATAATGCGTCAGAGGTTGAAATAAAGATATAGCCGTTGACAGGATGGTTAGGACATCAATTGATAATGATAATAATGAAACTCCCACTACAAGAGGGCAACCACAGGGGGTTTGCCCCTACTGACTGACTCCTGCTATACATTCTCAAAACCTACTTATTGACGTGGAATGAATAATAATATGGCATTTTTATCTATTGATGAACTCAAAATATTAGTAGAAAATCCCCAATCTCCATCTGTATCTATATATATGCCTACGCAAAAAGCAGGGGCAGAAATTCGCCAAAATCCTATTCGCTTCAAAAATTTAATGCGGTCAGCAGAAGAACATTTAGAAGCAATGGGTATCAGACATACCGAAGTTCTTGATTTTCTGCAACCTGCTAGAGAATTAGATAGGGGTGATTTTTGGGAACACCAAAATCAAGGATTAGTAATTTTTATTTCCCAAAATTTCTTGCGCTACTATTGTTTACCAATTGAATTTCCAGAATTAGTTGTAGTTGATGAACAATTTCACCTCAAGCCATTACTGCATTTTATTAACAATGATGGAAAATTTTATGTTTTGGCTTTGAGTCAAAAAGATGTAAAATTGTTTGCAGGTACAGGGCATAGTTTGAAAGAAGTGGAAGTAGAAAATATGCCACATCGTCTAGAAGAAACTCTTCTAGAAGACGAGTTACAAAAAGGTGTTCAGCACAGAATTGGTACACCCAGAGGAAGAACCTCTGCTGCTCAACATCCAGGTTCATTTCATGGACAAGGTAGCCCTGATCGAGAGAAACATGAAGATGATATTTTACAATTTTTTTACGCTGTTGATGAAGCATTACATGAAAAATTAAGGGATGAAAAAGCGCCCTTAGTGTTAGCAGGAGTAGAATATTTATTCCCGATTTACCAAGCTGCAAATACCTATCCCTATTTCTTAGACGAAAGCATTAATGGCAATCCAGAACTTCTCAATTTACAACAATTACATGATGAAGCTTGGCGAATTGTTGCACCTTCATTTCAACAAAATAAAAAAGCAGCAATAGAACTTTATGAACAATTAGCTGGTGAAGAAACAGGAAAAGCTGTTAGTGATATTAAAGAAATTATTCCGGCGGCTTTTTATCACCGAGTTGATTCTTTATTAGTATCTATAGATGAGCAGAAATGGGGAAAATTTGATCCTGAAAATACGACTGTGGATTTGCACACCGAGCCAGAACCAGATGATCAAGATATGTTAGATTTTGCGGCTGTGCATACACTATTAAATGGTGGCAAAGTTTATACTCTTGAATCAGAAGAAATGCCAAATGGGGCAAAAGTGGCGGCAATTTTGAGATATTAAAGTGTAAGCATTCAGCCGTCAGCAAGAAAGAAAAAAACCATCAAAAACCATCAATTGTCCATTGATAAATTGCTGTCATTAACACTGGTGTAATTTGACAAACCTCATACCCAATACCCAGATCCCCGACTTCTTAAAGAAGTCAGGGATCTATATTGTTTATCGGTACAAATACAGGTAATCTAAGAAAGGTTGAATTTACCTTGATAGCTATCCTATGACAGCAAAATCTCCTCGCACGGGCAAAATAACCGCAGCCACACATAAAACTCTCTGAAACTCTCTTTCCTTTGTGTACTTTGCGTTCTTTGCGGTTCAATCATAGAGCAATTTCCGGTGTAATGAGGTATACTATGGGCGGGCAAGACTTGTACTGAGCGGTTAGTGAGCTTGTACTGAGCGACCTGTACTGAGCCTGTCCTGAGCCTGTCCTGAGCCTGTCCTGAGCCTGTCCTGAGCCTGTCCTGAGCCTGTCCTGAGCGGTGTCGAAGGGCGGTGTCGAAGGGCGGTGTCGAAGGGCGGTGTCGAAGGGCGGTGTCGAAGGGCGGTGTCGAAGGGCGGTGTCGAAGGGCGGTGTCGAAGGGCGAAGTCGAAGGGCGGTGTCGAAGGGCGAAGTCGAAGGGCGCAGTCGAAGTGCGGAGTCGAATTATGTCGAAGTATGCCCACTCCACAAAAGTTTTATTATTATAATTTGTACCTCATAGCAATGAAATCTGCTGTATCAAGCAATAGGATAATTTTCTATTTTGATATAAAAATCAACTTACACATTTCGGATAATCCCGATAATTACCATGATGAACGAATATTCAATTAGTGAACTTGTCAAACAACAACGTACCTATTTTGCTACAAATCAAACTCAAGAAATTGATTTTCGTCGGCAACAACTTGTCATCCTCAAACAATTAATTATTGCTCATGAACCAGCAATTATTCAAGCATTACAAGCAGATTTACATAAACCAGAATTAGAAGCTATTACTTCAGAAATTATTTTAACAACTAAAGAAATTGAATTTGCTATCAAGAACCTGAAAAAATGGACTAAACCCAAAAAAGTAGGAGTTCCTTGGCAACTATTACCAGCTTCAGCCAAAATTCAACCAGAACCCCTGGGAATAGTGTTAATTATTGGTGCTTGGAATTATCCATTTCAGTTAGTAATTGTACCTTTAATTGGTGCGATCGCAGCGGGAAATTGTGCCATTCTCAAACCTTCAGAAATTGCCACCCATACCTCTAAACTCATAGCTGAACTGATTCCTAAATATTTTCCTGAAGAATATATTGCTGTAGTGGAAGGAGGTATAGAAACCTGTCAAAAACTACTCACAGAAAAATTCGATCATATCTTTTTTACAGGTAGCACTCATGTAGGTAAAATCATCATGGCTGCTGCTGCCAAAAATCTCACACCCGTAACATTAGAATTAGGTGGAAAAAACCCCTGTATTGTTGATATTGATATTCATTTAGAACATACAGCTAGAAGAATTATTTGGGGTAAATTTATCAATGCTGGACAAACTTGTATTGCTCCAAATTATATCTTAGTCGATAAAAAAATCAAAGATAAATTATTAGTTAATTTAGAAAAATGCCTCAAAGAATTTTATGGTGAGCATCCAGAAACCAGCCCAGATTATGCTAGAATAATCAATCAAAATAACTTTGCGAGATTGGTTAATTTATTGCAAAATTTATTGCAAGATGGTGAAATTATCATTGGTGGAGAAACCAAAGCAAGTGAATTATATATTGCTCCCACAATTATTAATAATGTTTCCTTTACAGATCCGATCATGCAGGAAGAAATTTTTGGTCCCATCCTGCCAATAATTGAATATACAGACATTGAAGAAGCTATCACTTGGATTAATTCTCAACCAAAACCCTTAACTTTATACTTATTTTCTCAAAACAAAAACCTACAACAGAAAATTTTACAAACAACATCCTCTGGTGCAGTTTGTCTGAATGAAACAGTCATTCATTTTACTGTACCATCTTTACCATTTGGTGGTGTAGGTAATAGTGGGATTGGTAGTTATCATGGTAAAGCTAGTTTTGATACTTTTTCCCATTACAAAAGTGTTCTCAAAAATCCCTTTTGGTTAGACATAAAATTAAGATATCCTCCCTACAAAGGCAAATTGTCAATATTAAAGCAACTTCTTAAATTCTGAACTATAGCAGGAGTCAGAAGAATTTTAGATTTTATATTTTAGATTTTAGATTGGATTCATGAAATACAATCCAAAATCCAAAATCCAAAATCCAAAATTGTATCCCCAGTCACCAGTCACCCCTAATTACTATACCTTTCTTGCTCCCAAGGTTCACCCCGACGGTGATAACCGTTTTGTTCCCAAAAACCTAATTCTTCCTGTTCTAAAAACTCTAAACCATTGATCCACTTTGCACTTTTCCAAGCATAAAGATGGGGAACAACTAGCCGCATCGGTCCACCATGTTCTGCGGGTAATGGTTCATCAAATAATTTAATAGCAAAGAAATTTTCTTCTCTGACAAAATCTTGAATACTAATATTTGTGGTGTAACCACCATAGCAATGTTCCATAATATGAGCAGCTTTAGGATCTATTTCCAGCAAACTCATAAAATCTGTCACCTTAATCCCAGTCCATTTAACATCAAGTTTTGTCCAATGGGTGACACAATGAAAATCGGCTGTAAATTCATATTGGGGTAATGCTAGAAAATCTGACCATTTAAACACAGTCGGTTTTACCAAACCCCAAACGCGAAACTCCCATTCCTCAATACTGACTTGGGGAGTTGCACCATAAGTTAAAACCGGAAAACCTTTAGCTAAATGTTGGCCAGGAGGAACTTTTGCACTTTCTTCTGGACTTGGTTTCTGAAAAAATTTCATTAGACATCTCCAGAAAAGAAATTATGGAACCTATTTATGGGGGCAGGTCGAAGCTTATGGGATATTTAGATGTCTGATTTTTCCGTTAAATTATCGCCCATAAGCTTCGCCCCTACAACTTATGACAAATTAATACATTCTATTTTAGAGAGGTCTATTATATTGCCTCCTGGAAACATCCGCTATTAACGCGCAGCGTCTAGCGGGTAGTAGTTGATGTTATCAGCAAAGCAAAGAAAAAGCACTCCCATAACTGCGCGGTTAGTGCTTTTCCTGAGCAAGAGATGATTACTCTTCTTCTTCTTCTTCAGCAGTGGGATAGACGAACTTAGAACGTCCAGACAAAATTGATTTGCCCAAAGAAAGAGCTTTTTGAGCTTCCACAACAGCCTTATGTCTCCAGGTAGCGCGGCGCTTGTCTCGTTTAGATTTGGATGTTTTCTTCTTAGGAACAGCCATGATAGCGGATATCGTGATTCTTGACAACCTTTTTATTCTAAGCGATCAATTGACAATTTTCGCCTTTCTCAAAAACAAAGGGAATTGGTGATTGGTGATTGGTGATTGGTGACTGGGGACTGGGGACTGGTGACTGGGGACTGGGGACTGGGTTATTAACCTCCCTTTTCTCCCCTGCCCCCTTACAAGGGTAGGTTTTTTACATTGTCGTGAGGGCAAGACTTGGGGGACAAGGAAGGACAGTGGACAAGGGAGGAAAACAGTACAAAATCATCTTCTCTTGGTAACAAAAAGACCATTGTGCTGATAAAATCTTCCTTGTCTACTTTCCCTCCTTGTCTTCCTGGTCCTGCCTTCACAGATAATATTAAAAACCTACCCCTGTGAGCTGCCCCCTACCTCAATAGCTAAATCAACTCTAGCGGTGTAAGCTTGCACAATTTGCGGTGCGATCGCCTCCGTAGCCAACCAGAGAGGAAAAGCCAGCAAAAGCCAACATCCACCTTGAATTATCCGGATTTTCCTGCCAAATTGGCCAATAAATGAAAAGGGGATGATTGATGATGGTGAAAAGCTGTAAATCCTGTTCATAAACTTGAGCTACTTCTGAAGTATGACAGAGCATTTTAATCTAATGCTGGTATTTTCCGATATCTTAACGTCATAAGAACTACTTGAGTAAGAATTCAGAAGTCAGGAGTCGTAGGGGCGAAGCATTGGGAAAACAACCTGGGACAAAAATTGATAATTTATCGCCCGAATGCTTCGCCCGTAAAGGAGTCAGGAGTCGTAGGGGCGAAGCATTGGGAAAACAACCTGGGACAAAAATTGATAATTTATCGCCCGAATGCTTCGCCCGTAAAGGAGTCAGAACAACTTTCAACAAGTAAACAAAAACCGACAATGAGCGGGATGGTAAATTACTGGGCGATCGCTATTGGCATCAATCAATATGAGTTATTTCAACCTTTAAGTTGCGCTCAAAACGATGCGGAGGCACTAAAGGATTTCTTGGTGACAGAAGTAGGTTTTTTACCCCAAAATTGCCTACTGATGACAAATACTTCACCACCGATAGGGGAAAGATCCTCTTATCCAACCCAAGACAATATTCTAGTTTTATTGGAGGAATTAGCAGCAAAATCTTGCCAACCAGAGGACTATCTATGGTTTTTCTTCAGCGGTTACGGTGTCAACTATAATGACAAAGATTATTTAATGCCGGCTGATGGAAATCCTGATCAGGTGTTAGAAACTGGCATAGCTGTGAAACAACTGATGCAAAGTTTCCATGCTGCCAAGTTGAATGTATTACTAATATTTGATATTAACCGCGCCTTTGGTACACAAGCTGATGCTCCCGTAGGTCAAGAAATTATTGACACCGCCAAAGAACTGCAAATTTCTGTCATGCTTTCTTGTCAACCAGAACAATTTTCCCACGAAATTAGTGAACTAGGTCATAGCTTATTTACAGCAGCATTATTAGAAGCTTTATTTTCTGGTAAAGGTAGCAGTTTAACAGATTTAGACACCTATCTGAGTTATCTCACCCCAGAACTATGTCAACATCATTGGCGGCCTATTCAAAATCCTGTAACTGTTATTCGCAATAGTCCTCCGGTCATGATTCCCATCTTGACATTAGATGATGATTCCCAAACTGAACAACTGATTTTTACTGAAGAAAACTTTGCCGTTGCTACCTCCTCAGTGACAGAGAAGAAGTCTAAAAATTCCCCTACAGAAAAAGCTTGGTGGACGGAAAATAAAACCGTAGAAACTACCCTCAACAAAACTTCTTCACAGTTAGATCAGTCTACAAATTCAGAGGAATCTGTTACTAATTCAACTGTAGATACTAATCAAATCTTGGCAACTTCCCCAGAATTAAACACCGGAGCTAGATTTATTCCCGCTGCTGCTAAAGACTACGCCCAACCTGCAATTCAGTCAGAAACTCCCATTTGGAAACAATTTATTTTGTGGGGGGGCAGTAGCATGACTATCGTCGCTTTAATTACAACTTTTGTTCTTCGCAATCAGGCGAGTTTTCGCTTCCATAAATTATCAGCATCCCTAAATAATACTACTAATAACCAGGAATTTTCCCAGAATTTACCTCCTATTCCTGCTACGGTGGAAACAATTCAACCACCCACAAATTCTGTAGTTTCCAATTTTGATTCCCAACAGCGAAATCAAGCAATTTTGGAACTAGAGAAAATGTCTCTGAGTCCAAATAAATCTGGTGATTTGAGTCAAGCGATCGCCTCTGCTCAAAAAATTTCACCCGGTACACCGCTTTATCAACAAGCACAAAAAAATATTCAGGTTTGGAGTCAAATGATTTTAGATTTAGCCCAGGAACAGGCTAACCAGAGAGAATATATTGATGCTATAGCTACTGCGGAATTAATTAATAAAAATACAGCCTTTTATCGCCAAGCGCAAACATCAATTGCAAAATGGCAATTAGAAGCCAAGCAGTATTTAAGTAATCAAACTTTGTTGGATGCTGCTCAGGCTTTAGTTCGACCAGGACAAGCTTCTACTTATAACCGAGCGATTGAAGTAGCGAAAAAAGTACCACCAGGACAACCAGGGTTTGAAATTGCCCAAACATCTATTAATCAATGGAGTGAACAAATTTTAGAATTGGCTAAAAACCGTGCTGCACAAGGAGATTTTAACACTGCCATTGCCACTGCTACTTTAGTTCCTAAGCAAACCATCGCTTATGAAGACGCTCAGGATGCGATTGAAAAATGGCGCAATCAGTATACTAGGTGATTGGGGATTGGTGACTGGGGACTGGTGATTGGTGATTGGGGGTTATCTCCCCTGCCTCTTGACTCTTGCCTCCAGCCCCCTGCCTCCTGTTGTATGACTTAACAATATTGTGAAATATCTTCGCCACATTCATCAGCTAGATAGCACAGGGCGCGAAATCTTAAACCTACAACTTCTTCATATAAAGGATTTAGTTTACACATTGGGGGAATGTGAAACAAGACTTTCCCAAACAATTTGACATCACGTTCAAAAGGACATTGAGGGGGAATTAATCTACACACCCGATGAGCAAATTGGCGATCGCCTACTTTTAAAGTATCCAACCAATTTCGCAAAGGACGCAGGAAATCCCAACCTGAATGAGAATGAGAAGCCTGTAACTCGGTGACATTAGCTTTATTGGTATTATTCGTCTCTGCTTGATGGAGCGATACCAAGCTTGTGAAAAAAATATTTTTTGTGGTACTTTCAAATGCCTTCATGGTTATTCCTCTCTTTTTATGAGGGTATTCACCTTACTGATGAATATACAATATGACAATCACTCTGTCCGGGAGAATAGTATTTTGACGGAAATTCTGGAAAAAGTGCGAGTAGCTACTGAAAATCAGAATCTGTGTATTACTACGTCAAGTTAAACTCAATTTCCTTAAAATGTGTACTCCACTTAGCTAATCTTTTTCATAACTTGACACTCTTTAAATTTTAATGAAGACCTCTATCTTTGGACGGGTTTGGCTGTAACTATTACAAAACTTAACATACTTAATGTTTATAGGTCAAGTAACAATTATAAATGCTGTTTATACGCTATCTAATACAGTGATTATGTTGCAAGTTGCTATTTATAGTGTATTAACGCCAGTTACTACAAGTCGGCGGAGCCGCCCAACGCACGGGTTTATTCAGCAAGCCCTAAGTAGGGTTTGCTGAAAAAGTCCCTTCGTTGAGGCAGGGAATAGGGAATAGGGAATAGGGAATAGGGAATAGTTTTAGCTAATTAAGAAGCCACAGCAGTAGAACGAGTCCGCCGTCTTCTACCATCAGAAACCTTCACAGCAGGTTCAGGCGGTTGTTCAGGAACTTGCAGCAACAAAGTCACAGAAGCTTGACATTGTAACTCCCGACGCAGAGAACGAGCCAACTCCTTCTCTAAAGTGCCTTGTAAACCGCCCCAGTCTATATCATTGGGTTCATTTCCCGTCACAAACTCAGACCAACGAACCCGCAAAATTTCCTCAATGCGTTGCTGTACCCATTTCAATAACAGCGATCGCTCAATACTTGTCACCACACCCCGCAGGTGAATTTCCGGTCTAGCCAACAGTTTACCATTCCAATCAACAGCAGCCGCAATAGTCGCCAGTCCTTCAGAAGCCATCGTTTGCCGTTCTTGCAACACTTTGGCGCTCACCATTCCAGAACTCGTTGTATCCACCAGTTCAATACCCGAAGCTACTTTAGCCGCAACACGGATAGATTCTTCAGTTAGTTCTATCACATCCCCATTCTGAATAATCACCATATTTTCTTTGGGAATGCCCATACTCTGAGCAGTTTCCGAATGCTTCACCAACATCCGATGTTCACCATGAACAGGAACAAAGAACTTAGGACGAGTTAAAGCCAGCATGAGTTTTTGTTCTTCTTGACAACCGTGTCCAGAAACGTGAACGCCCTTATCTCTACCATAGACGACATGAGCGCCTTGGATCATCAATTTATCAATGGTGTTCACCACCGCAATGGTATTACCAGGAATGGGGTTAGCAGAGAAAACAACTGTATCTCCTTCTCTAATTTTAATATGGGGGTGTTCTTTGTTAGCAATGCGAGTCATGGCCGCCATTGACTCACCTTGAGAACCTGTTGTTAAAATCAGTACGTTCTCATCCGGTAAACCCCGGACAGTATGCAAGGGTTGAAATAGGCTATCTTCACATTTGATATAACCTAAATTCCGGGCATGGGCAATCAAATTTAGCATTGAACGTCCCACAACTGTCACTACTCGGTTATGTTTCTTGGCCAGTTGCAACACTATATTGATCCGATGCACACTGGAAGCAAAGGTAGTAACAAATAAACGCCCTTTAGCTTGGGAGAATACCCGGTCAAGGTTAGGATAAACGGAACGTTCAGAAGGTGTAAATCCTGGTACTTCTGAGTTAGTGGAATCACTTAACAAGCAAAGTACACCTTTTTCCCCATGTTCCGCTAGGCGCTGTAAATCAAACTTTTCGCCATCTACAGGGGTATGGTCAATTTTAAAGTCCCCTGTATGGATAACTACACCTAATGGAGTATGAATAGCAACGGTAAAACTATCAGCGATAGAGTGGGTGTTGCGGATGTATTCGACAAAAAAGGCTTTACCAATTCTGACGACATCACGAGGAAGAACAGTTCTTAATTCTGTGCGATCGCGTACTCCTGCTTCTTCCAATTTCCCCTCTAACATGGCCATTGCTAATCTTGGTCCATAAATTACGGGGATGTCAAATTGTTTCAGGTGAAAAGCAATACCACCAATATGGTCTTCATGACCATGAGTAACGATCATGCCTTTGATTTTATGGCGATTTTCCCGTAAATAAGTTGTATCAGGTAGTACAATATTTACTCCGTGCATAGCCTCAGTGGGAAAAGCCAACCCTGCATCCAAGAGGACGATTTCATCCTCGTATTCAAAAACACAGGTATTTTTTCCTATTTCATGTAAACCGCCCAATGGAATAATTTTCAGGGCTGAGTTAGCTTCGTTTCTAGCCATTTTCTCCTGTATGTTGTGTGAGTTGTTAATCAGTTGATAGTTAGCGTTCTTGTATGAAAGACAACATCAAATGTCTATATAATTCAATGTCAAAATAGCCAATTTCCACTTCTGATATTCAATCAATTTGGTATTGAATAAATAAAAGTAATTGACCCCGTTCCCGTAGCTTCTTATCAAAAAAGATTCTTATATCGTTCAGTTGTAGCACAGATGTTTAAATTGCGACCTAGAAGCAATTATTACTTTTTATTTATAAGTATCTGGGAAACCAGCATCTGGCTAGTATCCAATATATTGGCGCTCAGATTAAACTAAGTTTATGCAACACATCCTCTAACTTCTGACAGATTTCTGCGTCAGCTTCGCACAGCGGTGGACGAACTGAACCAACGTTCCAACCTTGAAGTTTTAATGCTTGTTTAACAGGAATGGGATTTGTTGTTAAAAATAAAGCTTTAAACAAAGGGAATAGTTGTAAATGAATCTCAGTAGCAATTTGAATGTTGCCTACATTAAAGGACTCTATCATCTGTTTTAGTTGATTACCTACCAGATGAGAAGCCACACTCACCACACCTTTAGCACCAACCGCTAACAGAGGCAAGGTTAAAGAATCATCTCCAGCGTAAATCTGAAATTCCTGTGGTGTCAAGCGGCGAATTTCACTAGCTTGATCTAAGTTACCACTGGCTTCTTTAATTCCCACAATGTTGTCGATTTGTGCTAATTGCACAACTGTTTCTGGACTCAAATTTTGACCAGTCCGACCAGGAATATTATATAACAACATCGGTAGGTCAGGACAGGCTTGAGCGATCGCCTGAAAGTGTTTGTATAGTCCTGCTTGGGGTGGTTTGTTGTAGTAAGGTACAACTTGTAAAGAACCATGTACTCCTATTCTAGCTGCTTTTTCGGTTGCTGCGATCGCTTCTTTGGTAGAATTTGAACCACACCCAGCAATTACTTTTGCTTTCCCTGCTACAGCTTGCAACACTTCCACAAACAGTTGATACTCTTCATCCCAGCTTAATGTGGGAGATTCACCTGTTGTTCCACATATCACTAATGTATCTGTACCATTGTCAACTAAATTTGCTGCTAATTTTCCAGCTACTTCATAGTTAACACTACCATCTGCTTTAAACGGCGTGATCATTGCCGTTATCACTGTACCAAAATCTACCACCCGTTTTTCACTCCTGATTTGTCTTTAGTTGTTAGTTGTTAGTTGTTAGTTGTTAGTTGTTAGTTATTAGTTATTAGTTATTGGTTATTGGTTATTGGTTTATTCATCTTTCTTTCCCAGTCACCAATCACCAGTCCCCAGTCACCAGTCACCAGTCACCAGTCCCCAGTCACCAGTCCCCAGTCCCCAGTCCCCAGTCACCAGTCACCAATCACCCATTCTGAAGTAGATTTTTTTCTACTAATAATTCGGCGATTTGTATCGCATTTAAAGCCGCACCTTTACGGATTTGATCGCCACACAACCATAATTCTAAGCCACAAGGATGAGAAATGTCTTGTCTAATTCTGCCGACTAAAACCTCATCTTTACCACTAGCTTCTATAGGCATGGGGAAATAATTTTTCTGCCAATCTTCCACCAATTTCACACCAGGCGCATTGCTTAAAATTGCTCTTGCTTCATCTGGACTAAAAGGTGTGTCAAACTCCAGGTTAATTGCTTCGGAATGGGCGCGGAGTACGGGAACCCGTACACAAGTAGCAGTAATTCTGATGTCTTGACTACCAAATATTTTCCGAGTTTCGTTGACCATTTTTAACTCTTCCTCACAATATCCTATATCAGTCATTGGGGAATTATGGGGAAATAAATTAAACGCCAACGGATAAGGTAACACTTCAGCTACTGGTTGTTGTCCTTGTAATATAGCACTGGATTGAATTTTCACTTCTTCCATTGCTTTTGCACCAGCACCACTGGCAGATTGATAAGTTGCCGCTACAATCCTTGTTACTGGTTTTACTTGATGCAGTGGCCAAACTGCCAACGTCATTAAAATTGTGGTGCAGTTGGGATTGGCAATAATGCCTTTATGCTCGGCTGCGGCTTGGGGATTCACCTCTGGAACTATCAAAGGTACATCCGGGTTCATACGGAAGGCGCTAGAGTTATCTATTACCACTGCTCCTTTGTCTACAGCTACCCCAGCCCAGGTTTTGGAAGTTCCACCACCAGCACTAGCTAAGACAATATCAACATTTGCAAAAGAGCGATCGCTGACTGCCTCAATTACAAGATTTTCGCCTTTAAACTTGAGCGTCTTTCCTGCACTGCGTTCTGATGCTAACAATTTTAAATCCGCCAGGGAGAAATTACGACTTTCTAGTAATTCCAGCAACTCCGTACCTACAGCACCAGTCGCACCCAAAATAGCTACACGATAGGATTTAGACAAATTCGACTCCTTCTTTAAGAGGTTACTAAGGTTACTAAGTTTTTTCTAATACTCAAAATATCTATAATGGCAACATTGAGCAATCAAAGAAATTTGAATACTTAATGAGTTTTTTTCTAATTTAGTAGATATCTATAATATCTAAAGAATTTGGATTTTAGGATATTTTATTTATATTTTGATTTTATTTGACAATAATTACCATTTAACCTGTATTACTTTGAATTATACACTACCATACAACAAACTCCAAACTAAGGGTAAAATGAATAGACTAACCATTAATTAGGTTGATAGAATCAATGGTACAACCTTGGCAACACCAGACTGCTTAGTTAACCATCTCCCAGTGGTGAGTAGGTTTGGGAAGCGGTTACTGGGTTTGAGATTGGGGGTTTGATCTTATCCTTCTCTCTTGAGAGCAGACAAGTATTGTTAGGCAACAGTGCTACCATGAGAATCTACCATGTTGACAGGATATCACAACCTGAACAATCTGGGTAACATTTTGCGTCTAACCTATCATGACCGCAGTAACAGCCATCAATTAAAGATCATTAAGCATATTTTTTAGGACTAAACAACGTTTAAATGAGAAATTCTGAAAAATCGACTGAGATATCCTATCAGTAAAGATATAGCAGAAAAACTGGAAGGATCTGTAAATTTCTGTGCTATTGGCAGTAAACTAGATATCTGCTGAAGAGCGCAGCCCCTAAGCCCGGAGTTGAGGATGCTTAAAAGACGATTACTGGATAGCTAATTATCTAATTATCTAATTATTTTGTCTGATTTCGTCAAAAAATCCATCAACTGCACAAAACTGATGTATAACCTAAAAAATCCCTCTATTAATCTTAATATGAGCGATTAGTATAAGTTTTGTGTTGCACATCAAGTTAATAAGCGAGATATACGCAGCTTGTGTGTACTATCAAAAATGACAACACCAAAAAACAGAGACAAAGCATGAAAGTAACCCAGGAAAAACTTGAAAAAAGCCAAATTGGACTAGAAATAGAAATTACAGCGGAAGTTACCCAACAAAAATACGAACAGGTAATCAAAAATTTAAGTGCTACTGTAAATCTTCCTGGGTTTCGCAAAGGCAAAGCACCCCGGCAGGTATTATTACAGCGTCTAGGAAGCAGTCGCATCAAAGCATCGGTATTGGAAGAACTAATTCCCGAAGTTGTAGAGCAAGCAGTCAAACAAGAAGACATTAAGGCTATTGGCCAACCGAGATTAGTGTCATCCTTTGATGATTTGATTAATAATTATAAACCTGGAGAACCCTTGACCTTTGCTGCGGCGGTGGATGTAGAACCAGAAATCAAAATCCAGCAGTATACAGGATTCCAAGTCAAAGCCGAAGAAATCAAACATGATCCAACACGGGTGGATACAGTGTTAGATCAGGAAAGGCAGAAAATGTCCACATTAATTCCCGTAGAAGGAAGAGCAGCCCAAATAGGAGATGTGGCAGTAGTAGATTTTAAAGGTGTGTTGGCTAAAGGTGAAGGTGAAGACGAAGCAGCAGAACCTACACCCATTCCAGGAGGAGAAGCAGCAGATTTTCAAGTCGAGTTGCAGGAAGATAAATTTATCCCTGGTTTTGTAGTCGGTATGGTAGGAATGAACCCTGGAGAAACCAGAGAAATTTCCGCCCAGTTCCCAGATCCTTATGCGAGTCAAGAATTAGCCGGTAAAGCTGCCTTGTTTACAGTGACACTCAAAGAAATTAAGGAAAAAGAACTACCACCATTAGATGACGACTTTGCTCAAGAAGTCAGTGATTTTGAAACTTTAGCAGAATTACGGACATCCTTAGAAGAACGTTATCAAAAAGAAGCCCAAGAGCAAACCAAAACCAATCAGCAAGAAGCTTTATTAGCGGAACTGCTCAAGCACGTAGAAATTGATTTGCCAAAAACTTTGATAGATAACGAAGTTGATGCCATGATCAAACAGACAATCATGAAATTGTCAGAGCAGGGAATGGATGTGAGAAAGTTTCTCACCCAAGAAATCCTGAATCAATTGCGCGAGCGTTCAGAACCAGACGCAGTAGAACGCCTTAAACGTTCTTTGGCTGTAGAAGAAATCGGTAAACGGGAATCAATCACAGCCACAGTTGAGGAAGTCAACGCTAAAGTTAAAGAACTCTTAGAAGAGTACGCTGATGAAGATATAGATGCAGTAAGACTGCAATCTTTGGTAGAAGCACAGCTAGTAAATGAGAAAATCATGGATTGGTTGCTGGCTAACTCATCCATAGAACTTGTACCCGAAGGTTCTTTAAGCACAGAAGAGGAAACTGATTCAGAAGCAGAAACGGCTACAGAAGCAGAAACAACCAGTCCTGAGTAAAGGTGACTGGGGACTGGTGACTGGTGACTGGTGACTGGGGACTGGGGACTGGGGACTGGTGACTGGTGACTGGTGACTGGTGACTGGTGACTGGGGACTGGGGACTGGTGACTGGTGACTGGTGACTGGTGACTGGTGACTGGTGACTGGTGACTGGTGACTGGTGACTGGTGACTGGTGACTGGGGACTGGGGACTGGTGACTGGTGACTGGGGACTGGGGACTGGGGACTGGGGACTGGGGACTGGTGACTGGTGACTGGGGACTGGGGACTGGGGACTGGGGACTGGGCATTGGACTTTATTAGATTATTAATCTTCCCCTGCCTCCCCTGCCTCCCCTGCCTCCCCTGCCTCCCCTGCCTCCCCTGCCTCCTGCCTCCTGCCTCCTGCCTCCTGCCTCCTGCCTCCTGCCTCCTGCCTCCTGCCTCCTGCCTCCTGCCTCCTGCCTCCTGCCTCCTGCCTCCTGGATCTCCTGCAAGAACAAATGAAGATAAGGCATAATGGTTAAAACATAGTTCAAATACAAATTCAAATTCTCGAAAAATCAGCCATAAGGTCTGTAAAACCTGTCCCACTTATTGTTAAATATTTTTGTATGCTTGTATCGCAGTCGGGAAATTACCCAATCAGTAGCTTGAGTCCCATCAGCATTAGCTGTAACTACAACAGCCCGAACAACATTGTACCGATGGTGGTAGAACAGTCCGGTATGGGAGAAAGGGCTTTTGACATCTACTCCCGTCTATTGCGAGAGCGGATTATTTTTTTAGGAACGCCAATAGATGACACTGTAGCTAATTCTATAGTTGCTCAATTGCTATTCCTAGACGCTGAAGACCCAGAAAAAGATATTCAACTTTACATAAATTCACCAGGGGGATCTGTTTACGCAGGAATGGCAATTTATGATACAATTCAACAAATACGTCCTGATGTTGTTACCATTTGTTTTGGTCTAGCTGCCAGCATGGGGGCGTTTTTGTTAACTGCGGGAACAGCAGGGAAGCGTATGTCCTTACCTGACTCCCGGATTATGATTCACCAACCCCTTGGTGGCGCTCAAGGACAAGCAATTGATATTGAAATTCAAGCGCGGGAAATTCTTTACATTAAGGGCAAGTTGAATCAATTAATGTCCACGCACACTGGTCAACCTTTAGAAAGGATCGAAGCTGATACAGAACGCGACTTTTTTATGTCAGCAGAAGAGGCAAAAAACTACGGTTTAATCGATCAGGTTATTTCTAGACAAAATCTCCCCACAGCAGGGGAAAACGTCACCATTCTGAAATAAGAGGCTTGGTATGTCTAAATACGACTCCCATTTAAAATGTTCATTTTGTGGCAAGTCTCAGGAGCAGGTGCGTAAATTAATCGCGGGTCCGGGAGTCTACATCTGCGATGAATGCGTTGACTTGTGTAATGAAATCCTAGATGAAGAACTGCTGGATACCAGTAGTTCTGCTTCCCAACCAGCATCACGTTCAGAACAACCTCAAAAACGCCGTACCAGTTCTGCCAATCTCTCTTTTAACCAAATCCCCAAACCGAGAGAAATTAAAAAATATTTAGATGAACACGTAATTGGGCAAGATGAAGCAAAAAAAGTCTTGTCGGTTGCAGTTTACAATCACTACAAGCGTTTAGCTATTGCTCAGTCTAAAGGTAATGGTAAAGGTGGCGCTGATGATGCTGTAGAACTACAAAAGTCCAATATTTTATTAATGGGTCCGACTGGTTGCGGTAAAACCCTGTTAGCGCAAACTCTGGCCAAAATCCTCGATGTACCCTTTGCGGTGGCAGATGCTACAACTCTCACCGAAGCAGGGTATGTAGGGGAAGACGTGGAAAATATCTTATTGCGACTTTTGCAAGTGGCAGATTTAGATGTGGAGGAAGCGCAACGGGGAATTATCTACATTGATGAAATTGATAAAATTGCCCGCAAGAGTGAAAACACATCCATTACTAGAGATGTTTCCGGGGAAGGGGTACAGCAAGCTTTACTGAAAATGTTAGAGGGTACGATTGCTAATGTACCACCCCAGGGCGGACGCAAGCATCCCTATCAAGATTGTATTCAGATTGACACTAGCAACATCCTGTTTATCTGTGGTGGGGCTTTTGTTGGTTTAGAAAAAGTCGTAGATCAGAGAGTGGGCAAAAAGTCAATTGGCTTTGTGCAGTCTGGAGAAGGGATATCTAAAGAAAAACGGGCTGCGGACACACTACGTCATTTAGAACCCGATGATTTGGTGAAATTTGGCATGATTCCCGAATTTATTGGGCGGATGCCAATGGTGGCTGTAGTTGATCCTCTGGATGAAGAAGCACTGATGGCGATTTTGACTCAACCCCGCAGTGCTTTAGTTAAGCAGTATCAAAAACTGCTGAAGATGGATAACGTCCAGTTAGATTTTAAACCAGATGCTTTGAAGGCGATCGCCCAAGAAGCCTATCGCCGGAAAACTGGGGCGCGGGCGTTGCGGGGTATTGTGGAAGAATTGATGTTAGATGTGATGTATGAGTTGCCATCCCGTAAAGATGTAACTCGCTGCACAGTAACGCGGGAAATGGTAGAGAAACGTTCTACAGCGGAACTGTTGGTACATCCCTCTTCATTACCAAAACCAGAGTCAGCATAATTGGTGATTGGTGATTGGTAATTGGTAATTGGTAATTGGTAATTGGTAATTGGTGATTGGTGATTGGTGATTGGTGATTGGTGATTGGTGATTGGTGATTGGTGATTGGTGATTGGTAATTGGTGATTGGTAATTGGGAAAAATACAAATAATTTCCCCCTGCTTCCTGCTCCCTGCTCCCCTGCTTCTTCCCCAGTCACCAGTCACCAGTCACCAGTCCCCAGTCACTAGTCCCCAGTCCCCAGTCCCCAGTCACCAGTCCCCAGTCACCTGTCACCTGTCACCTATTCCTTAAAAATTATGTCTTATATCAAAGTTCGCGGGGTTGAGCATTATTACGAGTGGATCAAGAAACCATCAGATGTGGTAAAACCAGTGATGGTTTTTTTGCATGGTTGGGCTGGTTCGTGTAGATATTGGCGCAGTACGGCTAAAGCTTTAGCAGATAAGTTTGATTGTTTATTATATGATATGCGCGGTTTTGGGCGTTCCCGTGCTGAAACCCAAGATAGCAGTAAATTGAGTTATGAATTAACAGAATATGCGGAAGATTTAGCAGTATTATTAAATGAGTTAAATCTGGAGCGTGTTTATATTAATGCCCATTCTATGGGTGCTTCAATTGCGACTTTATTTTTTAATCGTTATCCCCAAAAAGTTATCAAGGCAATTTTAACTTGTAGTGGGATTTTTGAATATGATGAAAAAGCCTTTGCAGCTTTCTATAAATTTGGTGGTTTAGTAGTTAAATTCCGTCCTCAATGGTTAGGGAAAATACCTTTAGCGGATAGGATGTTTATGGCGAGATTTTTGCATCGTCCGATTCCTAAAGCTGAAAGACAAGCTTTTTTACAAGATTTTATTGACGCTGATTATGATTCCGCTTTAGGGACAATTTTTACCTCTGTGAGTAAAGAACAAGCGGAAACAATGCCTTTAGAATTTGCTAAATTAACAGTACCAACTTTGTTAATAGCCGGAGAATATGATTTAATTATTCCTGCTGATTTAGGTAGAAAAGCGGCTGTTTTGAGTGATAAGGTGCAGCTAGAAATTATTGCTAATACCGCACATTTTCCGATGTTGGAAGATCCAGAAACTTATTTACAGAAGGTGCGGGATTTTTTGGGTAATGGGTAATTGGTAATGGGTAATGGGTAAGCTGTTGTGCATTTAATTTGTATAAGTGGAACAGGCATCTTGCCTGTTAAACAAGAGTTCAGAATATTAGGATTATACAATTTAGCTGTGTAACAGCTTAATTGGTGAAATAAATTAGAGGTGATGTTATGAGTGTAATTAGTAATTTGGAGTATTTACAACAACTCTATGAAATTGATGATTATGAATGGTTATTGACTAACATTGAATTATTAAAACAACGCAGATTTAATGATGTGGATCTAGAGAATTTGATTGAGGAGTTGGAGTCATTGGCCAAGCGAGATAAACACCAGGTGAAAAATCTGTTAGAACAAATTATGAGACATCTATTACTATTAAATTTTTGGAAAGCTGAATATGAAAGAAATAAAAATCATTGGCGTGCGGAAATTAGAAGTTTTAGGACACAATTAAAAGATAGATTAACTACTAATTTATCTAATTATTTAAGTTCTATTTTTGCTGATATTTATCATGATGCTTTGGGTTATGTGCAGGAAAAAACAGGTTTTACTGTGAGTTTTCCTTCAGAATGTCCTTACACTTTAGAACAGTTTTTAGATGTGGATTTTTTGGGTAATGGGTAATTGGTGAAATAAATTAGAGGTGAGGTTATGAGTGTAATTAGTAATTTGGAATATTTACAACAACTCTATGAAATTGATGATTATGAATGGTTGTTAACTAATATTGAATTATTAAAACAAGGTAGATTTAATGATGTGGACTTAAATAATTTAATTGAGGAGTTGGCAGATTTGGGTAATGAAAAGAAAAATGCTGTAGAAAGTTTATTACAGCAAATAATTAGACATTTATTATTATATCAATATTGGATTGCTGAAAGTGAGAGAAATTCTGGACATTGGCAAGCTGAAATTTATAGTTTTCGAGATCAATTAAATGCTAAATTAACCACTAATTTACGTAATCATTTAGCTGAACAAACATTAAAAATTTATCAACGGGCGCTAGGATATGTGCAAAGAAAAACTAATTATCAAGTAGATTTTCCTTCAGAATGTCCTTACACTTTGGAACAGTTGTTAGATGTGGATTTTTTGGGTTAAGATTCAATTTTAGGGATAATTCATGTAGGGATAATTCATATAAGGGTAATTCATGAATTACCCCTACCAAAATTAAGAGGTGATGTTATGAGTGTAATTAGTAATTTGGAATGTTTACAACAACTCTATAAAATTGATGATTATGAATGGTTGTTAACTAATATTGAATTATTGAAACAAGGTAAATTTAATGATGTGGATTTAGAGAATTTAATTGAGGAGTTGGCAGACTTGGGTAATGAAAAGAAAAATGCGGTCAAAAGTTTATTAGAACAAGTTATTAGACATCTTTTATTACTGCAATATTGGACGGAAGAAATAGAAAATAATGGTCATCATTGGCAATCAAAAATTTTAGGTTTTCGTTATCAACTGGAGGATAGATTAACTACTAATTTACGTAATTTCCTAGCTGATGAACTTGATCATATTTATCAGAGAGCGTTAAAATATGTACAGGTAAAAACTAAGTTTAAAGTAGATTTTCCTTCTGAATGTCCTTATACTTTAGAACAGTTGTTAGATGTGGATTTTTTGGGTAATTGGTAATTGGTAATGGGTAATTGGTAATTGGTAATTGGTAATTGGTGAAATAAATCAGAGGTGATGTTATGAGTGTAATTAGTAATTTGGAATATTTACAACAACTCTATAAAATTGATGATTATGAATGGTTATTAACTAACATTGAATTATTGAAACAAGGTAAATTTAATGATGTGGATTTAGAGAATTTAATTGAGGAGTTGGCAGATTTGGGTAATGAAAAGAAAAATGCGGTTGCTAGTCTGTTAGAACAAATTATTAGACATTTATTATTATATCAGTATTGGACAGAAGAAACTGAAATAAATGGTCATCATTGGCAAGCGGAAATTGTCAGTTTTAGAAACCAATTAAAACGACGTTTAACGGGTAATTTACGCAATTATTTATCTGAGGAAATGTTAGATATTTATGCTGATGCTTTAAAATTTGTGGATGTGAAAACTAAGTTTCAAGTAGATTTTCCCCAAGAATGTCCTTACACTTTAGAACAGTTGTTAGATGTGGATTTTTTGGGTAATGAGATGTAGGTTGGGTTGAACAAAGTGAAACCCAACTAACATTTGTAAACTAACATTTGTAAATGTTGGGTTTCGTCCCTCAACCCAACCTACCTTGACTTTAGATGTGGATTTTTTGGGGTGATTCTTTAAACGCAGATAAACGCAGATAAACGTAGATGGTTTAAAGTAATAGTTTGAATATGTTAATAAAATGTTCATAAAACTTAAATAATCAGTACATAATCTTTGTTACTGGTATATGCTACAATTGTTACGACAGGTTAGATACCTGTAT
This sequence comes from Sphaerospermopsis sp. FACHB-1194, assembly GCF_014696235.1. NCBI lineage: Bacteria > Bacillati > Cyanobacteriota > Cyanophyceae > Nostocales > Aphanizomenonaceae > Sphaerospermopsis > Sphaerospermopsis sp. FACHB-1194. Next base: position 35,757 of record NZ_JACJPU010000041.1, read on the forward strand.
TTTCTGTATATATACCTGGTAACAATATTATGAAGTTCAACCGCAATCAAGTTAAAAAATATCTGCAATTATCTGATTTTACATCTTTATTTATTGAAGAGTTAGGTTGGGATTATGCTGATATTTCTCCTATTTATTTAGCTGTAGATGAGGAAAATTCTACTTTAGAATATACTTTAGAATATACTTTAGAAGCTGTTGCCCAAAAACGCGGTTTAATGGTTTATCATTGTGTTGCTGAAAATGGGATTTTACCTAATGCTAAAACTAGGAAAAATATAGATACCCAAGTTACTAGTTATAGTCAAGAACATTTAATTATTTATACTGATAAAAATCAATCTAAACAAGTTTGGCAATGGGTAAAAAGAGAGTCTGCTACTAAAACTAAAGCTAAAGAAACTACTTTTAACGTTACTCAATCAGGAGAATTATTAACTCAAAAGTTAGAGGCGTTATTTATTGATTTTGCAGAGGAAGAAAATTTAACTTTAACAGATGTCACTCAACGCACTCAAACCGCTTTTGATATTGAAAAGGTTACAAAAGACTTTTTTAATAAGTTCCAAGAAAGACATTTGCAATTTGTTACTTTTATCAAAGGTATCGAAAATACAAAAGATGCTAATTGGTATGCGTCGGTAATTTTAAACCGCTTGATGTTTATTTATTTCCTTCAGAAAAAAGGTTTTTTGGATGATGGTAATACTAATTATTTACAAGATAAGTTAAAGGTTAGTCAAAGTCAAGGACAGGATTTATATTATCAAGAGTTTTTACAAACTTTGTTTTTTGATGGTTTTGGGAAAGCTGAAAAGTTCCGTAAACATGAAACTCCTGCTTTAATTGGTAAAATTAAATATATTAATGGTGGTTTGTTTTTACCTCATCAGATTGAAGAAAAATATAATGTTACTTCGACTTCGCTCAGTAACCGTATTCAAATTAGTGATACTGCTTTTGAGGAGATTTTTAAACTATTTTCCGGTTATACTTGGCATTTAGATGATACTCCAAGTGGTAAGGATGATGAAATTAATCCTGATGTTCTGGGGTATATTTTTGAAAAGTATATTAACCAAAAGGAATTTGGTGCTTATTATACGAAACCGGAAATTACTAATTATTTATGTGAACGTACTATTAATAAATTTATTAGTGGTAAAATTGGTAATGTTCAAGTTTTGGAAAATCTCAATAATCAATTATGTCAGCAATTGTTAGATGATGTTTTACCAAACTTATCAATTTTAGATCCCGCTTGTGGTAGTGGTGCATTTTTGGTTGCTGCTTTACAACATTTGATTAAGATTTATACCGCCATTTTTGATTTTATTCAAGTTTCTGGAAATGCGGAAAATCAAGCCAGATTAACTAAGATTAAACAAGATCATCCTTCTTTGGATTATTATATCAAAAAACGGGTAATTACTGACAATCTCTATGGTGTGGATATCATGGAGGAAGCGGTGGAAATTGCTAAACTACGCTTGTTTTTAAGTTTGGTTGCTGCTGCGAAAACTGTTGATGATTTAGAACCTTTACCTAATGTTGATTTTAACATTATGTCTGGTAATTCGTTAATTGGTTTAATTCGCGTTGATGGAAGTCGTTTTGATAATGTTGGACAGTCTAAACAAGGTAATATTTTACAACAATTAAATTCACAAAATTATCAAGCAATTTTAAAAGAGAAAAATGAAAGTATTAGAAAGTACAAAGAACACGCTTTTATGATAGCAGATGTGGAAGGTACGGAACAGGAAGATAGGTTAGAATTTTTAAGGGAAAATATTAATCGTGTCAATCGGGAATCTTTGGTGAAGTTAAATCAATTGTTGTTAGATGAATTTAGTAATTTAAAGATTAAATATGAGGAAGTGCAGTTAAAGGGTAAACCTGTGAAACGACTTTTGAATATTGCGGATATGGAAGGGTTAAAACCTTTTCATTGGGGTTATCATTTTGATCAGATTATTGCTAGGGGTGGTTTTGATATTATTTTGGGTAATCCTCCTTGGGAGATTTTTAAACCTCAAGCTAAGGAGTTTTTTGCAGAATATAGCGATATTGTGACTAAGAATAAGATGGATATTAAGACTTTTGAAAAACAACAAAAGCAGTTGTTAGAAAATCCTGAAATTGCTACTGCTTGGTTAGAGTATCAAAGTCAATATCCTCATGTAAGTTTATATTATCGCAGTGCGGAACAATATGTTAATCAGATTTCTGTGGTGAATGGGAAAAAACAGGGAACTGATATTAATTTATATAAGTTGTTTGTGGAACAATGTGTTAATTTACTTTCTCAAAATGGTGAATGTGGTTTGGTTATTCCTAGCGGTATTTATACTGATTTGGGTACTAAGCAGTTACGAGAAATGTTATTTTCGCAAACTAATATTACTGGTTTATTTTGTTTTGAAAATAAAAAGGGTATTTTTGAAGGTGTACATAAGAGTTTTAAGTTTGTAATTTTGACTTTTGAAAATGGTAAGCAAACTTTATCTTTCCCTGCGCGGTTTATGCGTCATGATGTGGGAGAGTTGAACAGTTTTCCTGATGATGATTGTATTAATATGTCTGTGGATTTAATTCAACGGTTATCTCCTGATTCTATTTCAATCATGGAGTTTAAAACTGATTTAGAATTAAGCATTGCACAAAAATCAGCTAAACATTATCCTTTACATGATGAAAAGTCAATATATAATCATATTAACTTTGCGCGTGAATTAGCACCAGATTCACAATCAGAGTATTATAAAATTTCTTCTAGTAAAAACTTATTTCGTTTATTAGAAGGAAGAAATATTCATCAATTCACACATCAGTTTTCTAGTGAATTTCGCTACTGGATAACAGAAAAAGATGCAAGAAAAATTATTTTAGGTAAAACTAAAGATATCGGACAAAAATTAGATTATCAAACTTACAGATTAGCATTTCGTAAAATTGCAAGAAATACAGACATAAGAACAATGATATCAACAATAATTTTTCCTTCATTGTGTGTCGAAAATTTGCAAACAGTGATAATGTTAGATGATAGAGGTAAACAAATAGTAAGTTATACAGATATTTTATATTTGTGTAGTATTTTTAATAGTTTTACTTACGATTATTTATTGAGATTAAAAGTATCAGCTAATATAAATTTCTTTTTTGTTTATAGCACTCAAGTTCCCAGATTAACAGAAAAAGACGAATATTTTAACGAAATAGTAGAACGTGCGGCCAAACTAATATGTACCACAGCAGAATATGATGAATTAGCGAAAGAAGTAGGATTAGGAAGTCATAAAAACGGAATTACAGAGGAGAGAGAAAGGGGAAAAATCCGCGCAGAATTAGATGGAATAATTGCCCATTTATATGGTTTAACAGAAAGCGAATTTAGTCATATATTGAGTACGTTTCCCATTGTTGCGGAAGAAGTGAAAAATGCTGCTTTAAATGCTTATCGGGAGATGGTTAAATAACGTAAACGTAGGGGTTTAGCATTGCTAAACCCGTACAATTCATAATAAAAACGGATTAACATTAAAACTAAGATCATGCTTGAAACAGTTCTATAACTGACTTAATTTCATCCATTGTTACATCTGTTTGTTCCAGTTTAGAATAAATTAACAGTAAAAGGACATTTGTAGGTGATTGAATTTGATAAATAATTCGATAACCACTACTTTTCCCTTTTTGAATATCACTGTTGCGAACTCTTACCTTCAAAACTGTATACCCTGTTCCTGCAATTTGATCACCTAAAAAATTACCACTTTGTAATTCTTCAATTATTGGTTGAATATCAGTACGAATATGACGATATTTTTTGATAAGCTGCGTATTTTCTGTTTAAAATTATCAGTAAACTGAACTATTACTAATGGGGTATCACTCAACATCAATACCTTCCCAAAGTTCAGAAATTGGATGTACTTTACCTGCTTTAGCTTCTTGTAATGAGATTTTCAAACTTTCTAAAACAGATTCTTTTGATTCATCATCTTCATCTAATTCATCTTCAATAAACAAAACAATTAATTTAACCCTGCTTGGTTTATTAACTATTAAAGGAGTTTCTAAAGAGATGTTACCATTTTGGTCAACTTTTGCCATGATTTCTTGGGCAATCATATTTACTCACCTGTAATTACTACACACATTTAATTACTACAAACATTTTACCATATTATAGTAAAATAGTAACTACACTTTGATCAAGATCCCCGATGTCTTGAATAAATATTGTGAATAAATGATAAATTAATTAGGACTTACGCAAGATGTGACTGAAAACCTTATTCTTGCGTAGGGGTAATTCATGTAGCTTGCTTCCCGAAGGGTATTACCCCTACTTTCGTTTTCTTTTGCGTAATTCCTGTTAATGATAGAAGTCGGGGATCTGAAAATATGTTATAATCTTCAAATTAGCAACAGGAGTAAAAACCATGACTATTAAAGAATTAATTCAAGCCGAAATTGACAATATACCAGAAGATCAACTTGATGAGTTTTATCAATTACTTAAAGAATTTATCAATAGAAATGATCATCATAAAAAAGAAGTTGTATCTATTAATCGCAATTTTTTAGATCAACAATATCAAATTATATCCCAAAAAATTAGCCAACAATTTGATAGTGAATGGTTAGAAACACTAGAAACTGAAGATGATTTATTGCAAGCTGCTATCGAATTAACTAAACATGAATAATAGTTTACTTCTTGAACAGGAATTATTCCTATATCAGATATAGAAGATCAGCACGTTTTAGAAACAGCTTTATCTGGGAAAGCAACAATATTAATTACTGCTAATTTTGAAGATTTTTTAACTAAAGATGTTAAAATCATTATACCAGAAAGACATGGAATTTATAGATCACCATCCCATAGTCTTCAAATAGTTCATCCTTACTTAATGATGAATTGGTTTAATGAAGGTAAAATTCCTATATTAGATCCCTAACTTCCGTTTTAATTGTGTAAATAAATGATAAATTAATCATAGAAGTCGGAAATCTGATATTATGTTATAATATTCAAATTAGCAACAGGAGTAAAAACCATGACTATTAAAGAATTAATTCAAGCCGAAATTGACAATATACCAGAAGCAGAACTTGATGAGGTTTATCAATTACTTAAAGAATTTAGAGATAAAAATAAAAACAAAAAAAAGGGGATATTATCTAAGTTAAAAGAGATAAAAATTCAAGCACCTGAAGATTTTTCTGTAAATTTTGATAACTATTTGTATAAACAGGAAACAAGTGAGCAATAATCGTTATTTTCTGGATACTTCATTTATTATTGCATTAATTAATGAACGAGATCAATATCATCACATAGCTAATGATTTAGCAAATTATTACGATAATTCATTTTTAGTAACTTCTGATGCAATTTTATTAGAAATTGCTAACGGTTTAAGTCGTAATTACAAACAAGAAGCAACTCAATTATTAGAATATTTGTTAAATGCAGAAACGGTAGAGATTATCCATGTTACCCCTGAATTATTTAATCAAGGATTTGATTTGTACAAAAAATTTCAAGATAAAGAATGGGGTTTAGTTGACTGCATTTCTTTTGTAATTATGAAAAATCAAAATATTACTCACGCTTTAAGTTTTGATCATCATTTTCAACAAGCTGGATTTTCTTTAGTAAAATAGTACAAACTAATCAAAATATCCCTAAATTCTTTTTTAATCTTGTAAATAGGGTTTGCTGAATAAACCTAAAACCTTGATATATCAAAGGTTAGAGGCTGATAAACACAGAAATTAGTGCAAGGGTTTTGAAGGGTATACCGGAAAAAGTGTCCATTTTTTGGGATTTCAAGAGATGGCAAAGAAATTTTCAAATCTCCTCCTGACTCCTGACTCCTGACTCCTGACTCCTGACTCCTATGCCCTCACGGAAAGACTTTCTCAGCAACCCCTAAATATTTTAAGTGTTGGGTTTCGTTCCTCAACCCAACCTACAACCAATTTTATAATAAATAAAAACCTATGCCAAGAATTTTTGATAACATCAATGAACAATTATTAACAACCCTCAAACAAAGTTTAAAAGATGCACATAAAGCGGATTTTTGTGTAGGTTATTTCAACCTGCGGGGATGGAAATTAATACAGGAAGAAATAGAACAATTTACCGGAGGTGAAAATAATTGTTGTCGCTTATTAATTGGAATGCAAAAATTACCCAAAGATGAACTTAACCAAATGTTAGGTTTAGGAATATCTCGCAAACCCATATCCCAAAGTGACACAACTAACCTGAGAAAACGCCTAGTACAAGAATTTAGTCAACAATTAACTTTAGGTAAACCCAGCAATGATGATGAATGGGGTTTAAAAAGACTAAAAACCCAATTACAAACTAAAAAAGTAGTAGTTAAATTATATCTCCGTCATCCTCTCCACGCTAAACTTTATTTAATTCCCCAAAATTATCATAATTTACCCGCTATTGGTTTTTTAGGAAGTAGTAATTTAACCTTTTCTGGCTTATCTTACCAGGGAGAATTAAACGTTGACATATTAGATCATGATGCAACTAATAAATTACAAACCTGGTTTAATGAACGTTGGGAAGATCGATTTTGTTTAGATATTTCTGATGAATTAATCAAAATTATAGATGAAAGTTGGGCAACAGAAAAACTTATTTCTCCTTACTATGTTTATCTCAAAATGGCTTATCATCTCTCCCAAGAAGCGCGAGATGGTTTAAGTCAATATGCTATACCTTATGATTTTCAATTATTCCCTTTTCAAGCAGCAGCAGTAAAAGTTGCTGCCCATTATGTTAACCGTCGTGGTGGTGTAATGATTGGGGATGTGGTAGGATTAGGAAAAACCTTAGTAGGAACAGCAATTACTAAAATTATAGAGGATGAACTGGGTATTAGTACCGTTATTATTTGTCCGAAAAATCTTGTTTCTATGTGGGAAAAATATCAAGATGAATATGGTTTAGCTGCTAGGGTAGTTCCTATTAGTCAAGTTACCAAAATATTACCGACAATTACCGCCCGTTTTCGATTAGTATTAATAGATGAAAGTCATAATTTAAGAAATAGAGATGGACAACGTTATGCAGCGATTAAAGAATATATTGAACAAAGCGGAAGTCGTTGTATTTTATTAACTGCAACCCCTTATAATAAAAGTAATTTAGATTTATCTGCACAGTTACGGTTATTTATTCCTGAATCTAAAGATTTAGGTATTAAACCAGAAAATTTAATCAGAGAATTGGGAAATGAAACTGAATTTAAACGTAAATATCCGCAAACGGAAGTGAGAACTTTAACAGCATTTGAAAAAAGCGAATATGCAGAAGATTGGCAATTATTAATGAATCGTTATATGCTCAGAAGAACACGCAGTTTCATTAAAAATAATTATGCCGAAACTGATGCAATAGATGGCAGAAAATATTTACAATTTCCTGATGGTTCTCGTTCTTATTTTCCCACCCGCATTCCTAAAACTGCCACTTTTACTATTAATAATGATGATGACTATGGCAAATTATACTCTAGTGAAGTGGTAGAAATTATCAATTCTCTATCTTTACCCCGTTACGGTTTAGGAAATTACACCTTAGATAAATATAAACAACCTCCCACAGCAACGGAACAACAAATTTTAAATGGTTTATCCCGTGGGGGAAGACGGTTAATGGGTTTTTGTCGCACGAATTTATTTAAAAGATTAGAAAGTAGCGGTAATGCTTTTTTAGAATCTTTAGAACGTCATATTTTAAGAAATTATGTTTATATTCATGCGTTAGAAAATAAATTAGATATTCCCATTGGTACACAGGATGCGGAATTTTTAGAGACTGCAAATAATGATGAAGATGCGGATAATATTAATTCTACCAATTTAGATTTTGAAATAGCTGATGATGACAATGATGAAGAAAATGATGATCAGAATGATGAGGTAAATTTTGCTAGTTTAAGCAGTAAAGAAGCAGAATATAAACGTCAAGCAAAGGTTATTTATGCACTTTATCAAAGCAAATATCAAAAACGTTTTAAATGGTTAAATTATCGGTTGTTTAAGTCTGAGTTGAAAAAACATCTTCTGGAAGATGCTAGAGCATTGTTGAAGTTATTAAATAACTGTTTAAATAACTGTTTAAATAACTGTGGAGAATGGAATTATCAACAAGATCAAAAATTTCAAACTTTGCAAAAGTTACTCACAGAAATTCATCCTGATGAGAAAATATTGATTTTTACTCAGTTTGCAGATACAGCGCGTTATTTACAGGAATGTCTAGGAAAAGCGCATATTTCCCAAACTGCTTTAGTTACGGGTAAGGTAAATGATCCCACATCTTTAGTATATCGTTTTAGTCCCCAAAGTAATCAACAGAATATCACCCCTGAACAGGAAATTAGAATTTTAATTGCTACGGATGTTTTAAGTGAAGGTCAAAATTTACAAGATTGTCGGATTATTATTAATTATGATTTACCTTGGGCAATTATTCGCTTAATTCAAAGAGCAGGAAGGGTAGATAGAATAGGCCAAAAAGCATCAGAAATTCTCTGTTATTCTTTTTTACCTGCGGAGGGTGTGGAAAAATTAATTAATTTAAGAGGTAGACTGACCGAAAGATTACAACAAAATGCTAGTGTAGTGGGTACAGATGAGGCATTTTTTGAGGATGGTTTTTCCTATCAAGAAATACTGGATCTTTATCATGAGAAATCGGGTATTTTAGATGAAGTAGATGATGGAGAAGTTGATTTAACTTCGGAAGCTTTTCAAATTTGGAAAAATGCCATAGATGCTGATCCAAGTTTAGAGAAAATCATTAAAAATCTGCCCAATGTGATTTATTCTACCCGTTACCATGAAGGTACAAATTTAGATCCTCAAGGGGTGTTAATGTATCTGCGAACTGCTGAAGGTACGGATGCTTTAGCGTGGATAAATAAGGAAGGAAAAAGTGTTACTCAATCGCAAATGAGAATTTTAAGAATGGCAAGATGTAACCGGGATACACCCCCAGAAAAAAAGCATCCCCAACACCATGAAATTGTCGCTCAAGGGGCTGATTTACTATTAGAACAGCAAAAAACATCTGGAGGACAATTAGGAAGCTCTAAAAGTGCCAGATATCGAACTTATTACCGGTTAGATAATTATATTAAAAAAACGGAAGCAAAAACCCCTATATTTACATCAGGAGAAGATTGGCAGACTTTAAAAAAAGCGGTAGAAGAAATATATCATTATCCGTTAAAAGAAACAACGGTAGTTAAATTAAATCGGCAGTTAAAAAGCGGTATTAATGATGAACAATTAGCGACAATGATTATATCTTTAAGAGATAATAATTCTTTGTGTATTATCCATCCTGAAGATGGACAACAGGAAGCGCAAATTATTTGTTCCTTGGGGTTATTTGGTGATTAGTTATTGGGCGGAAAATTTTAGATTTTAGATTTTAGTAGGACTTACGTAAGATGTGACTGAAAACCTTATTCTTGCGTAGGGGTAATTCATGAATTACCCCTACTTTCGTTCTCTTTTGCGTAAGTCCTGTTTAGATTGGGGTTGATAAAAACAATCCAAAATCCAAAATCCAAAATCCAAAATCCAAAATCCAAAATCCAAAATCCAAAATCCAAAATCCAAAATCCAAAATAAAAAACTCCTGCCCCATCACATTAAACCCAGTTCTCTTTGCAGTAAATTAATTGATTGAGAACCAATGTAGTTTTCACAACGAATTAGTTTAGGTGGACGAATTAGATCATCTGAGACTGTTTGCATTCCTGCTTGTGTTGTTAAGTAACTGACTGGATCTGTACAAAATATGATTTCGCAACGTTTAACTATGGCGTTTAGTTTATAAGCATCCTTGGGTTGAGCAGTCATAACTAATAGTTCATCCCCCCGTAAACCGTGTAGGATGACTTCTGTAGCTCTGAGAATACCAGGACTGAGGCTAACTATACCAATACAGCTTGATTTGGCAAGGCTTTTAACTACATTGAGTTCTTTACTATAGTCATGAATATCTAGGGGAATAACGCGGACTGCTTGGGGTCCAGCGATCGCTTCTACTTCTCCGATAAAATAACGACTGGTGACTAATGTGGCCGATGTGGTTTGTTCTAAGACTGCGGCTAATTCTTCTGTTGTTACCAACTGGACGGGAATTTCTAGGGATTCTTCTAATTCATCTACCATTAATTCCCCAGCACCAAGATCCTGTAATGGTACTATTACCAAAACTCTGGCACTACAACGCAAACGCCAGTCAACTTCCGCTAAAAATAGCTCCCGTGCTTGATTGAGGGAACAACCTTGATTAAGTAATTCATCCAGTGTTTTTTGGACTGTTTTGTATGCTTCGGGGTATTGTTTCAGAATGGGAGATTGTAACCTACCACCACCCTCATGGCCTTGAGCGCGGACATAAATTCCTGAACCTGCTAGACTTTCGACAAATCCTTCGTCTTCCAGCTGGCGGTAAACTTTACTAATAGTGTTACGATGTAATCCAGTTTGCATGGCTAACGCCCTGGTGCTGGGTAATTTATAACCGGGTGCATACTGACCAGAGGCGATCGCAAAGCGAATTTGATTAAATAGTTGGCTGGATGCGGGGATTTCGCTGTCTGGCTGAATTCGGAATTGAATCATTAACAATTCTCCTGATGATTGGTAGCTGCACTTAACTGTTTGTGTGTACTACCTGTTAAATATAAATATATGATTTATTTTGAATTTATCGGATCAGATAATTTTGATGAAAATTATTATGACAGAGCAAACAATAGACTCTACAAAAGTTAAACTTTCTCAAAATGATTGTCAAATTGATGCTTATTTAGCAAAACCAACATCACCTGGTATTTACGCCGGAATTGTAGTTTTACAGGAGATTTTTGGAATTAATGAGCATATTCGGGAGGTGACAGAACGGATTGCTCAACTGGGGTATGTGGCGATCGCACCTGCTCTTTTTCAACGCCAAGCACCGGGCTTTGAAACGGGTTATACTCCTGAAGACATAGAAATTGGTAGAAAATACGCCTGGGAACAAACCACAGCTTCACAACTGTTGAGCGATATTCAAGCCGCTATTAATTATCTCAAAACTCAGCCCAATGTCAAAAAAGAAGGTTTTGGTTGTATTGGCTTTTGTTTTGGTGGTCATGTCGCCTACCTAGCTGCTACCCTCCCTGATATTCAAGCTACTGCTTCATTTTACGGTGCTGGGATCACCACCCGCACCCCTGGAGGCGGCAACCCTACTATTACCCGCACTCCAGAAATTTCCGGGACTATTTACGCCTTTTTTGGGATGGATGATGCCAGTATACCCACAGAACAGGTAAACGAAATTGAAGCAGCGTTACAAAAACACAACATTTCTCATGGCGTGTTTCGCTACGATGGATCTGATCACGGATTTTTCTGCGATCGCCGTGGTAGTTATAATCCTATAGCTGCGGCGGATGCTTGGCAACAAGTTCAACAACTTTTTGCCAACACTTTAGGGTGACTGGGGACTGGGGACTGGTGACTGGTGACTGGTGACTGGTGACTGGGGACTGGGGACTGGGGACTGGTGACTGGGGACTGGGGACTGGTGACTGGTGACTGGTGACTGGTGACTGGTGACTGGGGACTGGTGACTGGGGACTGGTGACTGGGGACTGGTGACTGGTGACTGGGGACTGGGGACTGGGGACTAAAAGAACTTTACCAATTACCAATTACCAATTACCAATTACCAATTACCAATTACCAATTACCCATTACCAATTTTTCATAACAATTAATCTTCAAAAAACATGAATTCCGAATCAAAACTTTCTCAAACAGCCAATTCGTCTTTTTCAATGGACGATTTTGCCAAAGCACTGGAAAAACACGATTACCAATTTCAAAAGGGACAAGTTGTACATGGTAAGGTGTTTCAACTTGACCATGATGGCGCTTATGTTGATATTGGTGGTAAGTCGTCTGCTTTCTTACCGCGAGATGAGGCTTCGTTGAGAGCAGTAACTGATTTATCGGAAGTGTTACCGATGAATGAGGAACTAGAGTTTTTGATTATCCGGGAACAAGATGCGGAAGGTCAAGTTACTCTTTCTCGCAAGCAGTTGGAAATTCAGCACATTTGGGAAAAATTATCCCAAATGCAGGAAAGTTCCCAAACAGTACCAGTGCGGGTAATCGGTGTCAATAAAGGTGGTGTTAACGTTGAAGTTCTTTCTCTGCGGGGTTTTATTCCGCGATCGCATCTAGCCGAACGTGATAATTTAGAAGCACTTAAAGGTCAAACTCTCACCGCTGGTTTTTTAGAAGTGGACCGCAATAACAAAAAACTGATTCTTTCCCAACGTTTAGCCGCTCGTTCTAGCAACTTTAGTTTATTAGAAATTGGTCAATTAGTCGAAGGCAAAGTTACAGGTATCAAGCCTTTTGGTGTATTTGTAGATTTAGATGGTGTTAGCGCCTTACTTCACATTAAACAAGTCAGCCAAAAATTTATTGACTCTTTAGAAAAAGTCTTTCAAATAGGTCAGCAAGTTAAAGCTGTAATTATTGACTTAGATGAAGGTAAAGGTCGAGTCGCTATTTCTACTAGAGTATTAGAAAACTACCCCGGTGAAGTTGTAGAAAACTTTGCAGAAGTCATGAACTCCGCAGAAGCCCGTGCTAACAGAGCAGCGAATAAAGCAGAATAGGTGATGGGTGATGGGTGATGGGTGATTGGTGAAATTATCGTTAATCTCCCAACTCCCAACTCCCAACTTCTTGATCTCCCAACTCCTTGATCTCCCAACTCCTTGATCTCCCAACTCCTTGATCTCCTTATGGATAAATTACCTGAAAGCAAGTCTCAGCTATCATCAGGCGGTGGTTTACCAGTGATTCAATACTGGGTAGAACAAACATTAACACCCCAAGGGTTAAAATTATGGCAAACCCTGAATCATAAAAGCGCCTGTTTATCCTGTGCATGGGGTACGGGTGGACAAAAAGGGGGTTTTGTTAATGAAGGGGGAGAATATTTACAACGTTGTGCTAAAAGTGTAGAGGCTATATCAGCCGAATTGCAACCAGGAATAAAACCAGAATTTTTCCAACAATATAATATTAATGAATTACAAAAACTGACTTCTCAAGAATGCGATCGCTTAGGTAGATTAACTTATCCTCTGATTCTCAGATTCGGATCTTCCCATTATCAACGCATTAGCTGGGAAGAAGTTTATCAAATTGCAGCACAAGCTTTTAGTATAACACCAGAAAGAATCGCTAGTTATAGTTCTGGACGTTCATCAAATGAAGCTGCTTATTTATTACAATTGTTAATGCGATCGCTAGGTAGTAACAATCTAGCCGACTGTTCCGATTTATGTCACGCCCCCTCAACAGTAGGCTTAAAAAAAGTTTTCGGTTCAGGTACATCAATGGTAAGTTTAGAGAACCTCAAACACAGTGATTGTGTAGTATTAATAGGTTCTAACGCACCAGCAAACCACCCCAGATTAATGAACGAATTAATCAAATTGCGGGACAGAGGTGGTAAAGTAATTATTATTAACCCCCAAATAGAAATCGGTTTAGTTAAATTTGCCTCCCCTGCATTTCCCATCAAATCATTACTCACAGGTGGTTCAGATATCTCAACCTTATATTTACAACCTATTCCCGGTAGTGATGTAGCCTTATTTGTAGGGTTACAAAAATCATTAATAGAACAGAATTTAGTTAACAGAGAATATCTGCAATCCTATACAACAAACTGGGCAGAAATTGTAGAATATGCAAATAAAACAACCTGGGAAAATATCACCCAAACTTGCGGTTTATCTTATGAAGAAATCACCGCTACCGCTTCTTTAATCGGTAAATCATCAAAAGTAGTTTTTGCTTGGGCGATGGGTGTAACCCAACAAGAAAACGGAGTTGATAACATATTAAGTATAGCAAATACCGCCTTAATTACAGGAAACGCGGGTAAAATTGGATCAGGAACAATGCCCATTAGAGGACATTCAAATGTTCAAGGATTTGGATCAATGGGTGTAACTATTCACTTGCAAGAAGAAATCAAACAAGCACTATCAAAATTATTAGGAAAACCTCTCAGCGAAACACCTGGTTATCATACCCGTGATTTAATAGCAGCAGCAGAAAATAGTCAAGTAGATACTCTCTTTTGTTTAGGTGGTAATTTGTATGCAGCTAACCCTGATTTACAACAAGCAAAACAAGCATTATCGCAAATAGAAACCATATTTTATGTATCTACCAAACCCAACTTAGGACATTTTCACGGACTAGGAAAAAACCAAACATTAATATTACCAGTTTTCAATCGTTTTGAAAATCCCCATAAAACCACAACAGAATCAGGTAATAACTTTGTGAGGTTAAATGATGAAGGTAAAAGTCATTTACAACCCCATAATTCTCATTTGATTTCCGAAATAGAATTGATCACAGAAATTGCCTATCGTCTACATGGGGAAAATCCAATTAATTGGCGAAAATTGCAAGATACTGTTTATATCAGAGAACTAATTGCTAAAACCATACCTGGTTATCAAAAAATAGGAGAAATTGATAAAAACAAAGAAGAATTTACCATTGAAGGGCGAATTTTTGCAGAACCGAAATTTAAAACCCCTGATGGTAAAGCCCAGATGTTTGTAACACCCTTACCCCAATTATTAACACCTAAAAAATCAGATTTTGGCATTGAGGAAAATCAGGCAGGAATTGTATTGATATTAGGAACAGGGCGAAGTTATGGACAACATAACACCGTAGTTTATAAACAAGAAGATAAATATAGAAATATGCCCCATCGTCATTGTATTTTGATGAATAATTTGGATATTAAAAAAGCAGGATTTCACCCACATCAACGAGTGAAGGTTAAAGGAGATGGGGGAGAATTAGAGAATATAGAAATTATTTCTGGTGCAATTCGTGAAGGGGTGGCTTTTATGTTTTATCCTGAAGCAAATATATTATTTAAGGGGAAAATTGATCCGAAAAGTGGCACACCTGCATATAAAAGAGTTCCGGTTTTTGTTTATCAATAAAATCTCGTTTCCTGTTTTCAGATTTTTTATTTCTCACGCAGAGGCGCAGAGAACGCAGAGAAATGAGGGTTTAAGATATACTTGGAGAAGATATATTTTTTCTTCTAATTTCTAGACTTTTATTTCTGTTACCTGTCACCTGTCACCTGTTATAATCTTAAAAACTCTATCAGTAGTGGATAAAGTAGAGCTTGTCCTAAGTTGACAATTTACTAGACAAACCTATACAAGTACATACCAAACTACAAGTATTTGACGTATACATGGAATAAGTTGACTAAAAAATTAGGCAAAATGTGTCAGAATTAAATAATAAAGTATAGTGTTGACATCAGCAAATGCTTTTATCCATCAAAACAAAACTCAAGTTA